>CALEFI010000017.1 GCA_937876905.1 uncultured Treponema sp. | reverse complement strand
AATTAAAATAATCATCTCAATCATCCCTACAAATTCTTATTTTTCGATGAGTTTTACTCTCCACCACATCGAGAACTCGACCACAGCAGAAGATGCTGTCATCCAGCTTCAAAGGAATGGGCTTGTATTTTTCGTTGTGAGAAATGAGCTTTGCCATTGCCAAGCTCTTTAACGAAAGCGTTTTTCTTGCTAAGGAATCGCTTTGCCGGCAAGCTATTCCTGGAGCGGCTCCTCCGGCGAGGGTTCCGTCTGCTTGTGGCCGTCGGTGGAGAAGGCGGCAAGGTATTCCTGCCGCTGCTCCCGGATGGCCGCAAGGATTTCCTCCCGGTATTCGTCTCGCTTTACTGCTTCCTCCAGCTTCAGTACGGCAAAGTCAACCCCGACTCCCACGGCAGCTCCCGCCACCGTTCCGAAGACAGCCCCAAGGAAATTGCCCAGGCCGGGAGCGATGGTTCCTATGGCCGTGCCGACACCGGCACCAACCAGGCTCTTTTTCAGGACCTTTTCGCCCGCCTCGGTGATGACTTTCTTCGCAAGCTTTTGGCTGGCCTTGACGGAAAGCTTTTCCAGCAGCTTCTTGGAGAGCTTCTTGACAATCAGCCCCGTTGCCAGTCCCGCCACTGCCCCAGCAGCAAGGCTTCCTTTCATTCTGGTGGAGAACTCCGGGGCAGAACGGGCCATGATGTCGTCAAGATTGATGTTAGCGGTGGTCTGGTACATGCCGTTCCGATAGGTAATCTTGTTTTGCTCCCGAATTGCCTCCATTCCCTGCTGCCACATCCGGCTGGCGTTCTCCCGCATCTCCTGCATTTGCAGGTCCAGGTCCTGCTCAGGCAGGAGGTTTTCCTCCAGCAGCTGGTCCATGTATGCGGAGGTGTTTGTGCCTAGGGCGGCCGTTGCGGCATCCTGTCCCAGTCCCCCCAGAACGGACTCTGCGGCATCCCGTATCATGGCCAAAAGTCGTCCATACTCGCTTTTCAGGCTGTAGTATGCGTCCAGGTAGGTGTCCACATTGCCTTCCATCTGGTCAAAATGCCTGTTGACCAGCAGCTCCAGCTCCGTCAGGGTTTGAGCCTGCAGGGTGGCCGAAAAGCCCTCCATCTGCTGGGTGGTTCCCAGCTTGTACAGGGCACCGTCAATGGTCTCCATGGCCATGGTGGTCTTGTCCTCTATCCACTTGCCCAGCTCCGGGCGGGCCACCAGCTGGCGGGCTCCCAGGGAGGCACCGAGGGCAGTCAAAATCAGGAAGAGGAGGAAGCCTGCCAGCACCCTTTTGGAAAGGTGGCGGAGGGAAACAGGTGTGCCCTCCGCCTGGAGAGTGACCAACCGCTCCACCGGCACGGCTACGGCGATGATGCGGCTGCGGCCAAGGTACAGGGAGCGGAATAGGCAGCTGAGGGCATAGAAGGCAATGCCGCCGCTCAGGAGAATTACGGCCACGACCATGTACAGCGGAAAGCTGATTTCATGGGAAAGCGGGCTTCCCAGGGCGGACTGGATGATTGCGTCAAAATTGTTCAGGACTGTGGCGAGGAGCCGGGCCAGCTGGTTTTGCTGGAAGGGATTTGTGGAGCCGAGGAGTGGTGTGGCAAAGGACAGGGTGGCCACGTTGTTGGACAGATAGAAGAGGATGAGGCCGTAGAGCACCGTGCAGACGATGAATGCCAGTCCGCCCAGTACCAGCACCGGAATCTCGTTTTTGGTGGGATGGTTTTTGTCGCCCAAGGGATTGTGCTGGAGGTGCCGACGGATGACAACGGTGGAAAGCACCACCACGGGCAGCAGGGCCATCATCGCCACATACTCGGCACGGGACAGGATGGCAAGGTATACCGGCAGCAGCAGGGCCAGCGCAAGGGTCAGCACCACGTGGAAGCCATAGGCCGCCACCCGCCGCCGGTTGAAGTTGTAGTACCGGGTGTTCCAGAATCCTTGCGGCGGAGTTTGCAGGCCGGTGAGGACGTGCTGCTTGCGCAGTGTCGTCTGGCAGCAGGAGTAGAGGCACATTGGCAGGAAGAATGCCATGGCTGTTACGGCGTAGGCGGCGTACCCGTCCTGGCTAACCCAATAGACCATGATGTGCACAAGAAGCAAGGCTGACAAGTAGCTCCCGGCAAATTGCAGTGGTGCTGTCCACGGGCTGTGGAGCCGTGTTTGTACGCTGGGCAGTTTTTCTGTCCTGTCATCTCCTGATGTTCTCATTGTCTTCTCCCCCATTTCTGCGTGTTGTTTCCAATCCGCCCTGCTTTTGCTAGCTTGGCGGATACCCCATTATAGCACAAGGATGGTATCATCGAAGGATAGGATGCTAAAAAAAATGATTTTTTTCGGTATTTTAACCTTCCACCGCCTCCAGCAGCTTTTTGGCAAAGTCCTTGGCGTGCTGGGCCTTTTCCTCGTCCATAAATTCCGTGTGGTAGCCCAGATGCCGTTCCGCCAGCATTCCCTTGTATTCCAGGCGGGAGTGCTTGCAGTAGCGAATCATGGCCTCCTCAAAGAGGTCCGCCCCCTTCTCCGGCCTGTAGCCGCAGGTAATCACCATTGCCAGGGACTTTCCTTCCCAAAGGCGAGGACCGGGATTGGTGCTGTAAATCTTGTTCATGCCATAGACCAGGCGGTCTAGGGCAATCTTCAGGGGCGGGGTGCAGAACCAGCTGTAAATCGGAGTGGCCAGCACAATCAGGTCGCTTTCCAGCACAGCATCAAAGACCTGCTGCAGGTCGTCCTTGCGAGAGCAGTTGAATTGCTCCCAGTTCTGCTGGCAGCACCGGCAGGCTACGCAGGCTTCTAGTCTCATGGTGTGCAGGTCGAGGTCTTGGCAGGTGCAGCCGACCTCCTGCAGGGTCTTGACAAAGGGCTCCAGCAAGGCGTTGGTGTTTCCGTTTTTTCGGGGACTGCCCCGCAATATGCATACGTTCATGTCTTCCTCCGTCCTCTATTGTACCGAAGACGGGCCTTGTCCTCAAGGGTGGGGAGTGGAGAAGGGGCAACCCAACCCCAAACCGCCCAGGAAAACCCTTGTGTTTTCCGAGGCCCTGTGACAGTTTTTTCAGAAAAACCTCAAAAAACAGACAAACCGCAGGAATGCGTTATAATATGTAGGAGTGAGGAACGAGGAACTGGTTGCTGGTATGCGGGCGCAGCCGAGCCAACCGAACAAACAAATTGTGGGAGAAGGAAATGTATTCAGGAGCAAAAAACGTTGTGATTTTCTCAGAAACTCCCTTGACACGTCTCATTCCTTTGGAATGAGACGTGTCATTTGGGGGATTGGATAAATTTATAAGGAGGATTTTGAAGATGAAGAAATCCAAGAAGAAGTTTGTGTTGGCAGGGCTGGTTCTGTCAGCACTGGTAATGATAGCTCTGCCCCTGACGGGGTGCAAGACTGGCACCATCCGCTCCAACGACGGCAGCACTGTTGATTCCCGGTCGGCGGAAGGGACTGCAAGTCCCGGCACCGTGGTGAGGGATTCCCTTACCATAGGCGGGGTTGCGCTGGAAAAGACCAGCGAGGTGCAGGTGCTTTCGGAGGCGGTGGATTTGTCCAGCCTGTACAAGGAGGTGGTTGACTCAAGTGTATTCATCTCCGGCAGGAGTGGCACCATCAATCCCTTTGTGATGGGGCAGCACGAGGTGACCCAGCAGCTGTACGGTGATGGAAAACTGGGGTGGTGCTGAGCCCAACGACACCTATGGAATGGGCGACCTGTATCCTGCCTACCACGTGAGCTGGTACGATGCCCTGGTGTTCTGCAACAGGCTGAGCGAGTTGATGGGGCTGGAGCCGGTGTACAGCAAGGGGGGACAGACCGACCCCGACCAGTGGGGAGCAGTCCCCTCCAGCAAGAATGACGGGTGGGACGCAATCACCTGCAACTGGGATGCCAACGGCTACCGCCTGCCCATGGAGGCGGAGTGGGAACTTGCCGCCCGTGGTGGCTACCACAATGAGGCAGCGTGGAATGACAAGTACGCTGGAGCAAATGACGACAACACATTGAAAGACTATGCTTGGTTTACCGACAACAGCGACAGGAAGACTCACGAGGTGGGGACAAAGAAGCCCAATGGCTTGGGCCTGTACGACATGAGCGGGAACGTGTGGGAGTGGTGCTGGGACTGGTACGGCGACATCAGTGCGGACACACCTTCCGCTGGTGGTGCGTCGGGCAACATCCGGGTGGGCCGCGGGGGTGCCTGGAACGGACTGGCTGGCCGCAGTGCCGTTTTTGTCCGCGGTAATGACGGCCCCCATCGCCGTGACACCAACCTTGGTTTCCGTGTGGTGCGTCTGGCTCAGTAGTATTTGAAAGCAGCATTTCACCACCTGTCAGGCTTTTGCTTGGCAGGTGTTTTTTTAGGAGCGAGGAACTAGTTGCTGGTAGGCGGGTGGAGCGAGGAAAATGTATCTGGAACTGAAGGCACGAAGTTATTTTTCAAACGAT
>CALEFI010000016.1 GCA_937876905.1 uncultured Treponema sp. | reverse complement strand
ACGAAAGAGCGGCGATAACAGTTCCTGCCACGGTGGCGACACAGGTCACCAAGCCGACGACAAATTCAGCTGTCATACGCAAGCCCCCTTCATTCCAGTATTCCGACTAAAAGCCGGTAGAGTTCGGGAGAGCAACCGCCGGAAGGAGTCCGGGCCTTCCTGTTCGTCCAGTATAGCACGGTCTGCCTGTGCTGTGAAGTGGTGCTGGGCTGCTTTGGGGTGAGGTTCACCGGGATGGAGCGGGGACGAGGCGTTGGCGGCTTGCCGGACACGAGCGACTAAGCTGGCACGAGGAATTTGACTGCTCACGAGCGACTAAGCTAGTACAAGGAATTGGGCTGCTCACGAGCGGCTTGCAGGGCACGAGGAATTTGGCTGGGCACGCAAGCGGTTGAGCGGGAACCGCCCGCTGCTAGCGTCTAACCTTGGGAAAGCGTTTGACTTTTACCCGAAGCCTGTGGTAGAATGGAAAGAAGGAAGGCCCGGCCCTTGGGTCGTCTCCACTTTGATTGGTATAAGCCGCTCAAAAATGGGTGCGAAGCATTTTGGGCGGCTTTTTTCTACTCTTTGTCTTTAAAGTACGAAAGAGCGGCGATAACAGTTCCTGCCACGGTGGCGACACAGGTCACCAAGCCAACGACAAATTCAGCTGTCATACGCAAGCCCCCTTCATTCCAGTATTCCAACTTTCGTTGGTAGAGTTTCGGGAGACAACCGCCGGAAGGAGTCCGGGCCTTCCAGTGGCTCCAGTATAGCATGGTCTGCCTGTGCTGTGAAGTGAGGATGGCGTGCTTTGGGGTGGGGTTCTCCGGGATGGAGGTGTGGCCGGGGAACGAGAAGTTGAGGGGGGCGGCAGATGTCTAACTCCCCACCTAGCCCCGCCAGCTCCTGCTTCGCTTGAGCTCAGACTTGAGCCTCTTGAGCTTGAGTCGCTGCTCTTGGGCTGCCTTGGTGGGTCTTGTCTTGATTCGCTTCCGGGGAACCTTCAGCGCATTGACAATGCGGTTTTCCAGCCGCTCCAAGGCAATGGCCCGATTCCGCTCCTGATAGCGCTCCTGGTCCACGTCAACAAAGAGGCAGTCCTCCTTGTTGATGGTGGCGGCCAGCTTTTTCCGCAGAAGGCAGCGCTCCTCCTCTGTGATGCCCTCCAGATGATTCAGGCTCACGGTGGCGTGAACCTTGGTGTTCACCTTGTTCACGTTCTGGCCGCCCGCTCCGCCGCTTCTGGCAAAGGTGCAGGTGGTGTGCTGGAGGATGGACTGGTGGAGCAGGACTTTGTTCACGGTAGGACTCCTTGGATGGTGGTGCGGCCACCGGGAAGGCTAGGCTGCGGGAACGTATTCCATTATTTGAACTTTACTGGGAAGTGGAGCGAGTCCAGCAAGTATCTCATCAATCCGTTCCATTACTGATGCCGAAAAAAATTCCTCGCCGCATTGGGTGCATTTGCGGCAGGGCACGTGCTCGATGATGATGTAGCCACCTGGTCCGTGGGAAAAATATGAGGTGAGACTCTCGATGGTGGTATCATTTTTGCAGCTTGCACATTTCATTACAGGTCTTTCCTCTGGGTCTTGAAATCCGAATGCCACCTATCCTCGGTGGGCAAATACGTCGTTATGATTCGTCCACTGCCACCCTCGTCGCCCATGCACACATGGATGGTGCGGCCAGTTGAATCCTTTCCGCATATAAGGCAGCTTGGGAAGGGGTAATCATCGGGGTATTGCTCAATTATTTCTCCCGACATGACGGCATGACGAATGTCCCTGGTCACAATTCCGCACTACCTGCATCGTTCTGCCGCATGATTCGTGATGAATACGACATCATCTTCATAGTAAGCCCGAAGAACGTGGATGTCAAGTTCCCTCACGGTAGGACTCCTTGGATGGTGGTGCGGCCACAGAGGAGGGCGATGAGGCGGTCCACGCCCAGGGCGTTGCCGGAGCAGGTGGGAAAGTGCTGGAAGTGCTGCCAGTAGTTCGGGTCGATGCTGTGGGGAATGCGGGCTGACTTGGCCTTGACGGCTCCCTCCTGCTGGAAATAGGCCCGTACCTTTTCCGGGTCGGTTTCCTCGCTGTAGCAGTTGGAAAGCTCCACGCCCGCCACATAGAGCTCCCACCGCTGCTTCCAGAGGGGGCGGGAGGGGTCGGCGGGATTGGGCACGTCCTGGGCCAGGCAGGGAACCTGGGCGGGATAGTCCATCAGCAGCACAGGGCGGTCTGTGGGAAGCTGTGGCTCCACACACTGCACCAGAATCAGCTCGTAGAGGTCGTCCCAGGGCCACTGGCAGAAGGGATTGCCTTCCGGCTCGTAGATTCCAAGTCTTTGGGCCTGTTCTGCCAGTTGGCTGGCCTTGTGGCAGGAGGAAAGGGGAAAGCCGGCATAGCGGCGGAAGGCTTCATCCATGGTGAGTCGCAGGAATGGCGGCCGCAGGTGGGCGAAGGGGTCCGCTTCTGTGGTTGGTGGCTGGGGTGGCAGCAGCTCGTTGAACAGGTCTTCGGTAATGGCCGCCGTGTCAAGATAGCTGGCCCCCACGGTGTAGTATTCCAGCATGGTGAACTCTGGGCTATGGATGCGGCCTGTTGACTCGCAGTTGCGGTAGCACTTGGAAAGCTGGAACATGCTCACCTGGTGCCGGGCCAGCAGAGGCTTGATGTGAACCTCCGGGGAGGGAACCAGGTAGAGCGGTGTGGCCTCGCCAGTGCCGGGATGGAGGTATTCGGTGCGGAACACCTCCAGGCAGCTTTCTGGGATGAGGTGGGGGCTCAGAGCCGGGGTGTCCAGCTCCAGGTAGCCACGTCGGATAAAAAAGTCACGGATCCTTTGGATGGTTCTGGCTCTGAATTGCAAGGTCTCTAAATCCATGGGGGCAGTATAGCATGGGAAAACTACTAGTAAAAGGGGGAGATATGGGGAACAGAGACAAGTAGCTGGCTCCCCCTCTCCTGTTTTGTCTGAATGGCACTCCATCCGTCCCCGCCTGTGGGATGAGCCTACACAAGTCGATATATCTATGGTATACTTTTAGGTATGAGCACTCACGTTGAAATTCCCCGTCTGACTGGTGTGGCCATCCCTCTGGGAGCCCTAAAAACCAAGCGTAGCTGTGGTATCGGCGAATATCCCGACCTGGTGGCCTTTGCCGCCTTCTGCAAGAAGGCGAGGCTGTCTTTGATTCAGCTTTTGCCGGTGAACGACACTGGCACGGAAAGCTCGCCCTACAGCGCACTTTCGGCCTTTGCCCTTCATCCCATTTATCTCAGCATTGAGTCCTTGCCGGAGTACAAGGCCGCCTCTCCCCAGCTGAAAAAGGAGATGAAGGCCCTGCACCAAACCCAGGATGGGGCCTCCCGCTTCAACTACCGCCAGCTCCGTTACGCAAAGCTGGATCTGCTGCGGAAAATCTACACCGAAAACAAGCTTGATATTGCCCAGCGATGGACTGACAAGGAATCCGACCTGCAGCTCTGGTTTTCCCAGAATCCTTGGGTTGTCGAATACGTCGTGTTCATGGAGCTAAAGCGGGAATTCATGGAAGCCTCCTGGCGGCAGTGGCCCAAGAGGTTTCGTTCTCTGAAGCAGGAAAAGATTCAGCAGCGGTGGGAGGACAAGGAGCTTCGGGAGGCCCACCTGTTCCATCTGTGGCTCCAGTGGCGTGCCTTCGGACAGTTCCAGGAGGCTGCACAGGCGGTGGCGGCGAAGGGAATCCTTCTGAAGGGGGACATCCCCATCATGATGAACGAGGACTCCGCCGACGCTTGGGCGCATCCAGAGTTCTTTGACGACACCATGCGGGCAGGCTCTCCCCCTGACGGCTTCAATCCCACGGGCCAGAACTGGGGCTTTCCGGTGTACCGCTGGAAGAATCTGGCAAAAACCGACTACTCCTGGTGGAAGGACCGACTGGTGTGTGCCAGCCGCTTCTATCAGGCCTACCGCATCGACCACGTGCTGGGCTTCTTCCGCATCTGGGAAACCTCCAGCCACGAGACCACCGCCATGATGGGGCATACGGAGCCAGTGGCTGCCATCACCCGCAAGGAGCTGGAGAAGGCTGGCTTTGATGCCGACCGAATCCGCTGGCTTTCCCAGCCCCACGTGCCCACCCGCGCAATCGAGGAGGTGAACAACAACGACTATCTGGGAACCCACGGCTACCTCCACCTGCTGATGGATCGCATCGGTGAGGAGGAGCTGTGGCTGTTCAAGCCGGAGATTGCAGGAGACCGTGACATTCTGGAGCGGGAGGACATCCCGGAGCCAGTCCGCTGTCGCCTTGCGGAATTCTGGCGGAACAGAACCCTGCTGCCTGTGGGCAAGGATTCCTTCGTGCCCCTGTGGACCTACAAGGACACCACTGCCTGGCAGAGCCTTTCGGAGGAGGAGCGGGACAGTCTGGACAAGCTGGTGGCTGCCAAGCAGAGGAAGCAGGAGGGTCTGTGGGAAAAGCAGGCCCGCACCCTGCTGGGAGAACTGCCCTCCGCCACCGACATGATTGCCTGTGCCGAGGACTTGGGAGCCAATCCTGAGTCCGTGCCTCGTGTTTTGGACGACCTTTCCATCCTGCAGCTCTGTGTTGTCCGCTGGTACCGCCACTGGCAGGAGGAGGGGCATCCCTTTGTGGACTTTGCCCACTATCCTGCCAAGAGCGTGGCAACCTCCTCTGTCCACGATTCCTCCACCCTGCGGCTGTGGTGGCTTTCTGAATCCGATGCGGCGGACTTCTACCGTGACTTTCCCCCCAAGGAGGAGGAGGGCGACATTGAGCCGGGCATCTACACGCCGGACACCGCCCGCTATCTCTTGTCCCGCATTGCAGGAGCCGCCAGCAATTTTTGCATCCATCCCATCCAGGATTTTCTGGCCTTGCGGGCAGCCTACTACAGCGGCGACCCTGAGCAGGAGCGGGTGAATATTCCCGGCAGCGTCAACGACTTCAACTGGACCTACCGGCTGCCTGCCACAGTGGAGGAGCTTTCCCAGGACAAGGAGCTCCATAGTGCCATCAAGGAATTGGCGGGAATCCACAAAAAGGTCGGAAAGACCATCTCTAGAAAAAGGTCCTGATGGTATCTGTGGAAGGTGATGGATAGTGGCTGTTGTACTGAGATTGGACAAAGGAGTGTATGCATGATGCAACGTGACGGAAAAAATGAGGGGATTTTGATTTTTGAGGGCAATTGCTCCCGCTTTGGTGCAGGGATTTCGATAAACGAATTCCACATTTCACGGGAAATCCGCTCAAAATGCGACTTTGACGAGGCCCTGTTCGCCTCGTCGGGCAACATCATCCTTGCCAACACCAAGGCGGTGCGGCTGTTCGCCAAGAAGATCAACGACCTGATTGCCAGTGAGCATGATGACCCAGTGGAGGCCGGAAAG
>CALEFI010000015.1 GCA_937876905.1 uncultured Treponema sp. | reverse complement strand
GCACCGCATGGGGCGGCTCCGTGGAAAACACCACGGTGTAGCCGGACGTGATTCCCCGTGCCCGCAGCTCCCGCCGCAATCACCGCATATTCAGGTGCATCCTCACAAAAATATTTTAGCGACTCCACCACCTTTGGGGCCGCCTGCACCTCATCAAAGATGACAAGGGTTTTATGGGGCAAAACCTTTGTGTGGTGGTGAATCTCCAGGCTGGAAATGATTCTTTGAATGTGATAGTCACCTTCAAAGACGGTGGCATCCTTCTTGTTGTTATAAAAGGAAATGTACAATACATTCTCAAAGTATCTCTTGCCGAATTCCTTCATGAGCCACGTCTTTCCAACCTGACGTGCCCCAGACAAGACAAGGGGCTTCCGATGTAAACTCTCCTTCCATGCAAGCAGGCTGCGCATCAAATTCCTTTCCATGGCACAATCATAGAATAAGTGTATAAGAATAACAATATTTCCGACGAAAAAATGTATTCATTGCACAATAATTCTCCTGATGATACACAACCGTCTGCTCACGAAAGATTTGAATCTTGAATGGAGATGGCATCTGTCTCGCATTCAAGATATTACACTGGAAGTCTGGCAATAAGCCCCCGCAAAAAAAACGCCCCGCCCACCCGTTGGAGGATGGCAGGAGGGGCAAGCAGGATTTTGCCAAAGGATTTTTTAATGCCTCATTTACCAAAACCTGTAAAAACAAGACAGATATTTGATTATATGCAACTGGAAATAGTTGCAGGATTACATTTATTATCGTATAGTATTCTCATGGGAAGGAAGGAGAAACTGATATGAAAAATCATATTGAATACAAAGGCTATGTTGGAAGCGTCGAATTTTCTCAAGAAGATGAACTTTTTTACGGTAAGGTACAGGGAATTCGTGCTCTTATTTCGTATGAAGGAACAAATGCCACGGAGCTTTTGAAAGATTTTCATGTTGCTGTGGATGATTATCTTGAATTGTGCAAGGAAGAGGGAAAAGAGCCTGAAAAAGCATACAAGGGTTCTTTCAATGTCCGTTTTTCACCAGAACTCCATAAAAGGCTTGCAATCTATGCAATGGAACACGATGTGACACTGAACAGCGTTGTTGAAAAGTCTGTAGAAAAACATCTTGCAATTACATATTAGCCCTAAATTCGAGTTTTGCGTCTATGGAAAGACTTGAATCTTGAATGAAGGCGGCAGCTCCCCCAGCAAAAACGCCCCGCCCACCCGTTGGAGGATGGCAGTTGCATCACCTCCCCAAACGTTCACTGATAATCTTATAGATTTCCATTTTGTCTCTTCGTCCGATGCCCCAAATTTCTACAATTTCAACTTCTTGTGGGGAAATGAGGCGGTATACAATGCGAATGCTTTTGTTGCAGGCATAGAGTTTATAAAATCCTGAAAGATTTATTTGTTCCCGAGGCTATCTCCACAAAAAGGATTCTCTGAAAGTTTTTCAATCTTTCTCGCAACTTCTTTTTTTACGCTGCCATCCAGTTTTTTGTAGTCTTGCACTGCTTGTGGAATGAGTTGGATTGCATATTTTTTTGTAGCCACATTAGCAGTCCTTGATAGCTTCCCAATCTGCATTGTTTGAGCTGTTGTAATCTTTGAGGCGTTGGTGAACCTGTTGGGCTATTTCCATCCGCTCAAAAACTTCTTCCAATGCGGAAAGATACTCATACTGCCGGAACGGGACCATGACGGCTTCCATGGAGTTGTTTTTGAGGATGTAAATGGACTCATTTTCATCGTGGACACGTTGCAGTGTCTGCACAAGCTCATTTTGCAGCCGGGCAATAGGAATCATGCGGTCAGTTTCAACTAACATAGGAACCTCCTAGGTAACAGGATAATGCAGATTTGACGATATAACAAGAGAGGCCGGCGGCAACTCCCCCGCAAAAAAAACGCCCCGCCCACTCGTTGGAGGATGGCAGGCGGGGCAAAAACTAAGAGCGATTCAGCCTAGAAGTGGTACACGGCACCAATAACCATGTTGAAGAGGTTGCGAAAATCTCCACTATCATATGTCTTAACCTCTTTGTCTGACAACCCCGGAAATGAAATTGTCTCGGTCACGGTTTCTTTTCTCTGAGGATTGAAAAATGCCATGGCAAACTCTACGTTCAGTTCAAAATTTGTATTGGGAATGGCATATTTAGCACCTGCGGCTATCCTTGTGGCAAAGGATGCGTCTGTCTCTACATCAAAAGTATAAGTTGTAAATTCATCCAATTTCTCTTCGTAACTTTCATTTGTTTCAAAAGCAACACCGAAGCCAAGTCCTAGATAAGGGCGAACTACCCAGTCAGAGAAAGTCCATGTTGCTCCAATGTAAGGGAGAAAAAGGTTTGTTTTATGTTCTGCTGACACCCTCTTATTGCCTGGGGAGACATTACGCCCATCCTGGATTATACCAAACACCATGTCAAATCCAAATTGGAAGGCAAGTTTCGGGAGTTTGGTGATAGGGGCAATTCCAACCTTTGGGGACAGCAAGAACCCATTCGGTTGGGGGTCGTCATCTCCTAGTCCGACTCCGCCAATTATCCCAAGTCCCAGGTCAAGTCCCGCATACATGGTATCCAAAATGGAGGAGCCACCACCGCTGCTTTCAGCTGCGGGAGCCTCGGCCTCCTGAGAAAAGGCTCCACCACACACAAACAGGGCCAGCACTGCGGCCACTGCCAATACTTTCTTCTGCATACAAAATCTCCTTTCAGCAGTAAAATAAGTTTGGCTCATTATACACCATAGGTGGTATCAACTAATGATAGCATTGAAAAAAATTTGATTTTTTTTTGCCATTTTTTCTCATTTACAATTACCTTTGTATAGTATGGGGGGGGCATTTCACTATATGACTAGAGATAGCAGACATGAGCTTTTTTGAAAAAAATGCAGAATTTGTGGGGTTCAGCTGGCAGGCAAACCTCTTGGAATGGGCAAGTGGCCAGGACTTCTGTCCTTTCACCCTGTACGAAAAAAGCCTGCCGGAATAGAATCCTGCTGCCGCACCGTGCCTGTCAGCCTACGGCAGTATCCGGGCGTTTTCCGCCATCCTCCTGATTTCGTCCTTCCAGCCCTGCACAAACCAGTCCGGCTCCAGTGGGATGGCATCGCCGCCAAAGGAGAGGACCCATTGATGGATGGGAATCCACTGGGAGGAAGAAAAAGAGAGGATGGTCTTTTCTTCCTTGGGGAATTCCTCCAGCCGCTGGTCGTCCGCCCAGGTGTACAAATGCACCCGCTTGCGGGATTCGGGCCCGTAAAAGGCAATCTTAAAGTCGTAGGACTCGTCGTACTGGAAGGGACCGAACCGCCCCTTCTCAAAGTCCTCCATAAAGCGGTAATTCGGCGGTAGCTTGAAGGTGCGCCGCAAGACAACCAGCTCGTGAATCTTGTAGATGTCGTAGAGGCGGATGTGGGCAAGGTTCTTCTCGTCGGCGGCGTAGAGGTAGACCTGTCCGTTGTCTATGACAATCTGGCAGGGCAGCACTGTCCGGTGGGACTGGTTCGGCTCCCAAAAGCTGCGGTACACAAAGTCCACCACACGGTTTTCATTCAAGGCCCACAGCAGGGAATTCAGCGTCTCCTCATCAAAGACAGGCTTTGGCCCACGGGCCACCACAATCCGGTCCAGCAGCAGGATGTGCTGGGTAGAGGGATACAGCTGGGCCAGCAGATTCTCCATCTTCTTGTAGAGTAAATTGCAGTCCGAATACTTGGCCACCAGCATCCTGATGATGCCCAGCAGGAAGATTTCCTCCTTCGTCAGGCTGCTGAGGGGAAAGTTGAAGGGGGCCGAATAGTAGTAGCCATCCTTCTTGCTGTCATAGACGATTGGTGCCCCAAGACTTTTCCGCATGTACCGCAAATCCCGCCGCAAGGTGGGCTCGGAGAATTTTTCGTCCTTCAGCAGCTTCCGCAGCTCCTCCAGAATGAAGGAAAAGGAAGGGTAGTCCTCCTCGCAGATGAGGCGGTCTATGAGCTGGAATCGGTGCATCTGGGGATTTGTCTTCTTTCGTGTCATGCCTCTTGTTCCTGCAAAAATGCCTTTGGGGTTTGAGTTGCTACAATGTGTGACCGAAAATCCTTCTGATTGCGGGTGATGATTCTGCTGATTTTATTTTCCATGGCAACCTGTAACTGCACTGCATCTTCATAGTCATCACAAACGGTGTCAAGGAGCTTTTTTTTATCTGCAATATATTTTCTCAGTATATAAACGATGTCAGTTACGGCTGATGCACTGACGCAAGGGATGCGATTCTGGTCATAAATTGTATTCAAAAGATTGAAGCTGTCCTCAAAAAATGGACTTCTTTGGGAAAGGATATCCACAATGATATTTGTATCCAGGAGAATTTTCATTGACGTGCCAGCCGCTCCTCCCTCAGCAAATTTTCGTCAGCATCCTGCGGAATAATCCCCACCAAAGTACGCAGCAATTTTTTCTTTTCCAAAGATTCATCAGAAATTCTTTCCGCAGAACTCACAGAAACATTCAAAAGCTCTGGTACTCCAGAGAAATCTGATATAAGACCTTGATTTTTAGATATCAGAAAGTGAATAAAATCAAAGACTTCCTGTTGCTGCTCTGTTGTGAGGAGATTAATTTGTTTTTCCAACACATCGTAGGACATCAAGACACCTCCTAAAATGCATCCCGATTATAGCACAGACAGATTCAGGGAACAAGTGCAGGTATAGCTGACAGAGGTTTTCGGGTCATGGGGCTTCCTCCGTAATGTCTTGGGTGTCGGTTTTGGGCAAATCCAGCTCTAGGGCGGACTTGTGGGCGATGCTGTAGATGAGGATGCCGAGGCACCAGCTGAAGGTGGCCAGGAAGTTGAACAGGATTGCCATCCGCAGGCTGGGAACATAAATCATGGAGGTGAGGTAGCCGGAGAATCCGGTGATGCAGGCCACCATGTCAACCAGGTTGTCGAAGGAGGCCCGGTCTTCCGACTTCTTAAAGAACCAGGCGCAGGCCCCATTAAAGATTTTGTCCGCCAGACCACCAAAGAAAATATACATTCCCAGCTTCAGCACCCAGAAGATAAAAATATTCAGAGTGGCCGACGCATAGATAAAGTAGGCTACACTGGCAAGCATCTGGAGAGTAAAGATGGGAATCAGCAGGGGAAACATTTTCTTGCCAAAGCGGGACCAAGCAATTCCCAAGGCAATGCCGCCGCCCCAGGTGACGACGGTCTGAAAGGAGATGAGGCGGGCAGAAAGCACCTCATACACGTGCTTTGCAATCACCGACTCAGACATTCCTGTAAACAGGTAGAAGAGGGCATTCGCCATGAGGATGGGCCAGTATCGTTTTGCATCTGAAACTAAAGACATAGATACTCCTGCAAAACTATACCATGACCGACAACCTTTATCCAGTGGGGAAATCATCCTTCCAGATTGGGACAAGTCTGGACTCGGAAACGCCGTAAGGGATGGGCAGCAGTTCAGCCAATCAGCTGGCGGATGATGTGGGAGGCCATCAAAAGACCGGCGGAAGCGGGGACAAAGGAGATGCTGGCGGGGGTCTGGCTGGGGAGCACCGCATGGGGCGGCTCCGTGGAAAACACCACGGTGTAGCCGGACGTGATTCCTCGTGCCCGCAGCTCCCGCCGCATAACCCGTGCCAGAGGGCATACCGAAGTCTTTGAAATGTCTGCAATCTGGAAGCGGCTGGGGTCAAGCTTGTTGCCGGTGCCCATGGATGCGATTATGGGAATGCTGTGCTCCCGTGCAGCCTGGGCCAGCAGGATTTTTCCCGTCACATTGTCTATGGCATCGGCAATGAAGTGGCAGCCGGAAAAATCCACCTGGGCGGCGGTGTCCTTGCCGTAGAAGCTGGGCAGGCAAACAATCTGGGCCTCTGGGTTTACGGAGCGGATTCTTGCCGCCGCCACATCGGTTTTCAGCTGGCCCAGAGTCTGGTAGCTTGCCACCAGCTGGCGGTTGATATTGCTTTCCACCACCCGGTCCTTGTCCAAAAGCACAAAGCTTCCCACTCCCGCCCGTGCCAGGACCTCCACCACGTAGGAGCCAACGCCCCCCAGCCCCGCCACAAAGACCTTGCTTTTCCACAGCTTTTCCACCGCTTCTTCCCCCACCAGACGGATGGTGCGGGAGTGGCGGCCGTCGTACAATTCCTTTGATGGCTCCGGTCTTTCAGCCTTCTCACCGGCAAGCAATTCCATCTCCACCGGCCCTCAGTCAGCCTTGCGGCCATGGCTACTTTTGGCCACAGCCTTCTCGTAGGCTTTTAGCTCCTCCAGCTCCGCCGCAAAGGTTGCAATGCCGGCCGCCCAGAATTCCCTTGTCTCGATGTCGAATCCAGCACGGCGGCACACCTCCTCGCAGGAAAAGCTGCCGGTATCCCTCAGCAGCTGCTGGTACTTCTTGCTAAAGCCTGCTCCCTCCTTCTGGTACTGGGCGTGCAATCCAAGGGCAAACAGCAGTCCAAAGGCGTAGGGAAAGTTGTAGAAGTCCAGGTCGGGACTGTAGTAGTGGGTCTTTACCGCCCACATGTATTCGTGCCGCTCAGCAGAGAGGCCGCTGCCGTAGGAGCGCTCCTGGGCCTGGGCCATCAGACGGCAGAAGTCAGCGGCGGAAAGCTCAGACTGCTCCCGCTCCGCAAAGACCGACTGCTCAAAATAGAAGCGGCTCAGGATGTCCACCAGCACCTGGCAGCTGTCCTGCAAGTGCAGCTCCAGCAGCTGGAGCTTGTCAAAGCCCCGGCAGCGGGAAATCATGTCCTTCATGACGATGTTCTCCGCAAAGATGCTGGCAGTCTCCGCCAAGGTCATGGGATAGTGGGTCAGCTCGTAGTCCAGGCTGGCGATGCAGTGGTGGTGGTAGGCGTGTCCCAGCTCGTGGGCTAGGGTTGTCACGTCGGAAAAGCTGCCGGTAAAATTAGAAAGTACACGGGAAACCCCCTTGGAGGGAAAGTCAATGCAGTAGGCGCCCCCCACCTTACCCTTTCTCACCTCGGCGTCAATCCAGTTTTGCTCGAAGGCAGTGCGGGCAAAGTTCCCCATGTCCTGAGAGAAGCCGCTGAACCGCTCCACGATGTAGTCCCTGGCCTGGCTAAAGCTCCAGCCCTCCATCTTCACTGTGTCGGCTCCGGCGGAATCAGCGGCAAGGCTGGGCAAGGGAGCGAACAGGTCGTAGAAGGCACAGCCTGAAACAGCCTTTGGGGAGCCGCCAGCATCCATTGCCAGCAGGCGGCCCTTCAGCTGCAGGTAGTCCCGCCAGAAGGGAAGGGAGTCCTCGATTGCACCGATGAGGGCGGACAGGGTCTTTTCCCCCATGCTGGCAGAGGCCAAGGCACGGCTGACAGCCTGGCTCCAGCCACGGCGACGGTTCAAGGTGACGGTGGCTCCCTTCAAATTATTCAAGGCCGCCGCAATGGGAATCTCCACGGACTTCAGCAGACGGATTTCCGTCTCCCAGGCCGCCTTCCGCACTGCTGCATCAGGGCTGTAGGCCTCGTTGCGAATCTCGTTGAAGGTCTTTCCCGTGGCTGGGTCGGTGAGGTTGGATATGACCTGCTCGTGGAGGCGGCTCCAGGCTGCCCCACCAGTGCGGCACAGGTCGGCGGCCAAATTCTCCTCCGCCTGACTCATGCGGTGCTTTCCATCCTGGATAACCTGTTCCAAAACGTATTTGTACTGGTCAAATTGTGGATAACTTGTGTAAAAAGTGGATAAGTCCTGTGAATATTTTGTGAGAATGTCTTGGAAAACAAGATTTTGGGCAGTGGACTGCAAGCCCAGCTCTTCCAGCTTGGACAAATTGTTCAGATACTCAGAATTGGTGGTGTCCGTGGAGTAGCAGGAATAGGCAAAAGCATTCAAGGATTCCTCCAAGGCCCCAGTCTTGTTGGCCGCCGTCAGGTAGGAGGCTAGCCAGCGGGGAAAATCCTCCTGCTGGGCCGCCTCGTCTGCAAGCCGCTTGTCCAAATCATCCATGCCGGCAGTGTAGTCTGCCAGTGCTTGCTGATAGTCGGCCCCGTCAAATCCAGAAAAAATCTGGGTCAAATCCCAGCGGGGGACGTTCGTCATTGTTTCTTCCATAAAAAAAGACAGCTCCTTACAAATCAGTCTGTGTTTTCCACAGGTTTTCAACATGGAGTATATAAAAACTCCGTGGCTGTAGCAACAACCACGGAGCAACAGGAGATTTTCGTAATGATTATGCCAAGGCCGCCAGCATCAACACCGTCGGCCGAAACACCATTTTCAGTCAGTCCATCCGAATATAGACCGCCTCCATGGGCTCTGAATTTTGCTCCGTCACGAGCGTCAGACGGTCCCCCTCTAACGTCCACACGGCACGCTGCCTGCGCTCCATCGTCTGCGAGGTGGCAGCAAGGAATTCCTCAAAGGGAACCGGGGCAGAGCCGTCTATCGAAACCTCCGCCTGGTCATACTCGATGAGCAGCGGTGTGGCAACAAAGGTTCCCAAGGCCGTTACCGACCGGGAAAAATGCCGCTCCACCACCTCCTCCGGCAAGGGCTCGGCTCCATCGGCAGGTGTGTAGGAAATGAATTCCTGCCGGGACTCCAAGGAAAGTGTTTGGTCTTCATTCAAGGTGAGGACAGTTATAGCCTTGGAAGCAACCGTACCTGTCACCCGCTGGGGATTTGCCTCATCCGTGGAAATCTGGGTTTCCAGAGAAAGCTCCCGCTGCCAGCGTCCCGCCAGCAATGCGGCAATCTCGGCATCATGCTCCAGGGGAGGTGCCGTCCTGGAGCAGCCCGCCGCAACGAGTACTAAAGCCGCCATCGCCGCAGACACAAACACTCTTTTCTTCATAGCATCATCAACCTTAGCTTCTGGATTCTCCGGGAAAATTCCTCTGACTCCAGTGTCTCCTCTGTACCGTCAGGAAATTCCAGATGAATCTTACACGAACTGCCACTTTTAAGCAACGCTTGCAGACTTTCCCCCTCCAACTCCACGGAATATCTGACTGCCATGCGGAACTCTCCATCCGGCCTCCTGAACAGACGCTCCCGACTCACGGAGGTGACAGGTGAAAGACCATCCGTCAGGCGTACCACAACCCTGTCCGACTCAGCAAGACCCTCCACCGGCACCAGAAGCGTATAGTTCATCACCACAGGCTGCCGGATTTCCCCGTCGTGCAGAACAAGGGTCATGTCCAAATCAAGTCGGCTGACGAGGGGATTTCCAACGGCGAATTCCACCGGGCGCAGAAAACACAGCTGGCCGCCATCCTCAGCCGGAGCCGTATATATCGGATTGGCTGTTGCGCAGGATGCAAAAACAAGGCAGGCCACACCCACCATACCAGCAAGCAAGACATTTCGCAAACAAATTCCTCCATTGCAAAGAAAAGCAGGCTGCGGGGGAAAGGACACACAGCCTGCCGGACACAAAAATCTTAGTCTCCCGTAACGATTGTTGACACCTTTGTCATAAAGTAGTAGTTCACAATCTTCTGGTCAACGGTGGAAATTGAAGAGATTCCGCCGTTCTGCGCCGCAGTCTGGATGCTCACGTCTCCACCTCCCAGGGGAATTCCGAAGGCAGGGCCACCGAACAGGAAGGTTGCGCTAGACTCGCCCACCTTCGAGCCGACGGGATTGCTTGTCGCCCCCACGGGAGTCACGCTTGTGCACCCAACCAAAACCAAAAGTGCCACCAGGGCACCTACTACTGCAATCTTTTTCATTGCATTATCTCCTTTCCATACATGTTTCATGTATGTTATAAATTATGTTATAATAATATGTTTATCATATATTCTTGTCAAGCAGGAAGAGAGTTGAAAATTAGGGAATTTGCGGAAATTCAAAACAGGCAAGAAAGGAGGTCAGAAAGCGGATACAATCCGGGTGCCAAGGAAGGACAGCGTGATTTGGGCAAAAAAAATCCGCACCTCTATATTGAGATGCGGACTCTTCCTTACAATGCAGGAAGGGCTTACAGAGAGTCTCCGAAGTCGGCACGGAATTTCTTTGCCAGCTTTTCCTGCCAGTCGGAGGTGGGGGCAAGACGGCCAAAGAAGAAGCGCAGGCTGGCCGGCTCCTCCACGAATTTCAGTCCCCCCACCAGCTCACGGTTGTCGTAAAGCCACTTGATGCGGTCAATGGCATACTTCAGCTGACTGGCGGTGAACACCCGGCGGGGCACTGCAAGGCGCAGCAGCTCCACGGCGGCAAACCGCTCGCTACCGTCCGGCTCCCGCTGCTCGGACATGGTTCCACGCTCCATGCCCCGCACTCCGCCCGCAATGAAGAGCGCTGCTCCCAAGGCCCCGGCAATGTACTGGGTCTGGTCAAGATGGGGAAGGAATTCCTTTGCGTTCAGGTGGCAGCCCAAACCACCCGCCGGAGTCACAACGGGAACCCCCAGCCGTTCCAGCTCCCGCACCATGTACTCGATGAAAATCGGCCCCTGAGAGATGATATCCTCATCCATAGTCTCATCCAATCCCACCGTGATTGCCTCCATCTCCCGCACGGACATTCCTCCGTAGGTCAAAAAGCCCTCGTACATGGGAATGTAGTCCCGCATAGCATCCAAGTACTTGTCGTCCCGGAAGCAGATGCCCCCGCCACGGGCAAATCCCAGCTTGCGGGCGGAAAAATAAATCACGTCTACCAAGGACGAGAGCTCCAGGGTAATTTCACGAATCGACTTGTCCTTGCACGCTTCCTCACGCTGCTTGATAAAATACAGGTTGTCCTGCAGGAGGCTGGCGTCGAGTATGGTAGGAATATTGTATTTTTTTGCCAAGCTGCATACCTCACGGGCATTTTGGAGGGAAAAGGGCTGGCCACCCACCAGATTGGTTCCCGCCTCCAACCGGATAAAGCTGATGTTCTGCGCCCCCTCCTTCTTGATGCAGGACTCCACCTTCTCCAGGTCGAAATTCCCCTTGAACGGATGGGTGCTGGTGGTCTTGAGCCCCTCGTCTATCAGCAATTCCTCCACCCTACCGCCTAGGTTCGTGATGTGGGTCTTGGTGGTGGTGAAGTGGTAGTTCATAATGGCCACGGAGCCGGGCTTCACAAAGGTGCGGGCCAGGATATGCTCGCAGGCACGCCCCTGATGAGCGGGGAGGAAGTGCTTGGTTCCGAAGATTTCCGCAATCTTGCTCTCAAGACGGGTGAAGGTGGCAGAGCCCGCATAGCTGTCGTCCGCAATCATCATGGCAGACTGCTGCAGGTCAGACATGGCATTTACACCGCTGTCGGTCAGCATGTCCAAAAAGATGTCCTTATTTTTCAAAAGAAAGGTGTTGTTTCCCGCCTCGGCAATGGCCTCCAGCCGCCGCTCCACCGGCACCAGCTCCAACTTCTGTACAATGCGCACCTTGTGCATCTCCAGCGGCAGGGCATCTCCGGTATAGAATTTAACATTCGCCATGGATTTCTCCTCAAATTTTACTAGCACTTCATCCAATGAAGTCAGATTGAAACCATAGTTTAAAATGGCTCATGGCAAATGTCAAGGTGGATTATAGGATTTTTCACATCTGGAAAGCACCCTGCCGCTAGTTCCTGCGATTGCGGGAAATCAGCAGGAGGCGGATGAAGTTTCCGATAGATGAAAGCGCTGATGCCACATAGGTCATGGCAGCTGCGCCGAGCACCTCCCGCACCCCCTTCAGTTCGTCCTGGTTCATGGTCCCGGACTTTCCGAGGATTTCAATAGCTCGGCGAGAGGCGTTAAATTCCACCGGCAAGGTTACTACATAGAACAGCACCGCGGCACCAAAAAGCAAAAGCCCAATGTCCACCAGAAGGTTAAAGCTCATAATCAAACCCACAAGGGCTAGGGTGGGACCCATGGCTGAGCCAATGTTTGCAACGGGAACCAGGGTACTCCGCAGCACCAAGGGGCCATATTTTGTGGCATGCTGGATGGCATGGCCCGTCTCGTGGGCAGCAACACCTACCGCAGCCACCGTTGCCTTTCCGTACACAGCATCAGAAAGACGCAGCACCTTGTGGGAAGGGTCGTAATGGTCGGTCAAATTACCTGCCACCCGCTCCACTCGCACATCGGTGATGTTGTTCACCTTTAGCAAGAAAGTGGCGGCCTGGGCTCCGGTAATTCCCCTTGTAACCGCTTCCTTGGAAAACCGCTCAAAGGTAGACTTTACCTTTATCTGAGCCCACATGGACAGCAGCAGGGCTGGAACAACAAGAATAAGATAATAGCTGTCGATATACATGAAACCTCCCTTGTGATACAATGACTACCCGGCGGGAATTGCATCTCAGTGTCTAGCGATTACCAACTATAAATAAAATACGAAAAATTTACTAGCGGAGGCTAAATTACCATGAAGAAGACCCTTGGACAAAAAAAACCGTGCAGCTAAAGGAGGAAGAAAACGCTGCACGGCTTTATCATTGCTACTAAATAGAGCATAATTTATCTGTAAAAAAATGTCAATAGATTTTATCGCATTTATTGCTTTTTTTTGCGGTATTTTGCAATTTTCAACAAATCAGGAGTAAATCTATGATTAGAATCGGAATCATCGGTGCCATGGACGTGGAGATAGAAGCAATTTGCCAAAACATTTCCGGGAAAATTCCGCATCAAGTCTGCGGGCTGGACTTTCTGGAGGGATTTCTGGAGGAAATCCCGGTGATTGTCGTCCGCTCCGGTGTGGGAAAGGTGAACGCAGCCCTCTGCGCCCAGCTGCTGATTACCAAATTTGGAATCACTCACCTAATCAACACCGGTGTAGCGGGGGCACTGGCCTCTGGATTGGGAGTGCTGGATGTAGTCGTCTCCACTGAGGTTATGTATCATGATGTGGATGCCACCAACTGGGGCTACGAAAGCTGCACCGTTCCCGGCATGAGCCGCACCTTTGACGCAGCCCCTGAGATGGTCAAGCTGGCCACTGCTGCCTGCAAGGAGAATTTTCCCAACAAACACTGTATCCAGGGGCTCATTGCCTCCGGGGACCAGTTCATTGGGTCGAACCAGATGAAGGAGCGGATTCGCAGGCTATGCAATCCCGCCTGTGTAGAGATGGAGGGTGCGGCCATTGGTCATGTCGCCTCGATCAATCGGATTCCCTTTGTGGTGATTCGGTGCATGTCAGACATGGCGGATGACAATGGCGAGTCCACCGCCCGCTTCAATGAGAGGGAAGGAGCCAACATCAGCGCACACATTGTCTGCACCATGGTGCGCTCCTTGGGAAAGGGCTGAGCATGGAACAGCCCATACCGTCTCGACTCAGGCGGGTTTTCCAATCGGGTGATAGCCCTGTAGAAGGGCTTGACAAATCCCTCCTGGCGAGCTTGCTAGCCCATACTGACGCCACCACAAGCAGCCGCGGCTCTAGTCACATCTGGCAGGAAAAAATCTATCTGTATTCGGTTGTGGACTCAACCAATAATGCCGCACGGCAAATGCTGACAGAGGCCATCACTGTGGCTCCCCTCCACCATCCCGACGGCAGTCTTACCAGTCACGGGCGGAAGCTCCATGGCTCCCTCTTTCTGGCAGAACATCAGACTGCTGGACGGGGACGGCAGGGAAGGCGCTTCCATTCACCCGAATCCGTCGGCCTTTATCTGAGCGTCGTGGTGGTTCCCCAGGATGGGATAACAGAGCCTGCCCTCATCACTGCCACCTCCGCCCTCTCCGTCTGCCGCTCGCTGGAGCAGGTCTATGGAATCAGGGCGGAAATCAAATGGGTGAACGACATCATCTACCAAGGAAAGAAGGTTTGTGGCATTCTGACTGAGGGAGTAGCGGATCCAAACCGGGGGAACATCCCTGCGGCAATCGTCGGAATTGGAGTGAACGTGACAGCATCCAAGGAGGGCTTTCCAGAGGAGCTTGAAGGCATCGCAGGAACCCTGCTGCCACCAGAAGAGACAAACCTCCAGCGCAATCAACTAGCCGCAGCAATCGTCCTACATCTGATAAAGGACCTGGACAGTAGCTGGCAGCAGAACCAGAAGCATCATTCAACCGGGGGAATCATGGAGGAATACCGACAGCGCTGCATCCTCAAGCCAGGACAGAAGGTGGTGGTGTTCCCGATAGCAGGCTCCACTGAGGCTTCCTATCCCGCCACCGTGCTGGGCATTGACCACCGGGCCCGCCTCCAAGTGCAATTGGAGGACGGCAGCCAAAAACTGCTGGATTCCGGCGAGGTGAGTCTTAAAAGCGGGAGCTTTACTAGCTAGAACAAGCGAACAGCTTCCATCCTCAACAACAAAGGCCAGTCACTGGGACTGGCCTTTTCCTTCAATAATTTAGCTCAAATCACAATCAACTCATAGGTACCGCTGCCCAGCCCGATTTTCTCCGCATGGGAAATCTGGCTGCGCCAGTCCGTGGCCGGATGCACGTCGCAGAAGTGGTCCCCATGGGAATGCTCCTTCTCCGCCAAGCAGGAGCCTGCACTCACCGGCTGCCTATTCACCGCATCGGCACAGGCCACATCGATTGCCACCGGGTCAAAGGAGGCAAACATTCCCACATCCGGCACAATGGGGGCATCGTTCTCGGCATGGCAGTCGCAGTAGGGGGAGATGTCCATGGCCAGGCTCACGTGAAAATGCGGCCTGCCGTGGAGGATTGCCAGGGTGTACTCCGCCATCTTGTAGTTCAGCACCTCGTTGGAATTGTCGGCCCCAGGACGGATTGCGTCGGTGGGACACACGCCGATGCAGCGGCCGCAGCCCGTACAGGCATCCTGGTCAATGAAGGCCTTCTTGTCGGTGATGGTGATGGAGTCGTGGGCACAGTTATTCTGGCATTGGGAGCAGCCAATGCATTTTTTGGTATAGACGTATGGCTTGCCTGCGGCGTGCATCTCCATCTTTCCGGCACGGGAGCCACAGCCCATGCCCACATTCTTGATGGCACCGCCAAAGCCCGTTGACTCATGGGCCTTGAAGTGGTTCAAGGAGATGATGATGTCCGCATCCATCACCGCACGCCCCACCTTTGCCTCCGTCACGTACTGGCCCTTGGGAACAGGAACATAGGCCTCGTCGGTACCTTTGATGCCGTCCCCGATGATGACATGGCAGCCGGTGGAAAGCGGGGAAAATCCGTTGAGGGCGGCAGCATCCAAATGGTCCAGGGCATTCTTGCGGCTTCCCACGTACAGGGTATTGCAGTCCACCAGAAATGGCTTGCCTCCCAGCTCCTTCACCAAGTCCACCACCACCTTGGCGTAATTGGGCCGCAGGAAGGCAAGGTTTCCCGGCTCACCAAAATGCATCTTGATGGCCACAAACTTTCCGCTAAAATCAATGTCCTTGATTCCCGCCGTAATCATCAGCCTCCGCAGTTTGGGCAGCAAGCCCTCCTGAAAGGTGGTGCGAAAATTCGTAAAATAAACCTTTGAAGCACCAGTTCCATCTGTTTTGTCCATAAAATCCTCCGCCAAAGTCAATATGGTCAGGAGCCGAATCCCCATGAATCAGCACCTGCATTCATTCTACTCCTTTTGAGTTTACTTACACAATGATTCAAGTTCAATTCAAGTGAGTTTTTACCGACGGCGACCCACACTCAGAGCGCTTCCCTCTCCCAGTCCCTGGAAATAAAAGGCGGACGGAGAGTCCTCCGGAATGATGGCGCTGATGCAGGTGTCCTGGTGGAGGCTCCCCTCATATACCGACGTTATGATGATGCTGACCCTGGTGGTTGCCCGTTCCAGCCTGATTCCGGTAAAGCAGATTTCGTCGATTAGGTCAAGCTGATAGACAAAGCCGTTATCCACGTCCTCTATTCTGAGGGAACGTGCCCTACCATTCTCTCGGAACAGGGTCGGATTACTTACATCTACGTAACCATTCAGTATGTTAATGAAAGAAAATGCCCGGTCGCAGGAAAGCTGTATGGTTTGGCCCACGCCGTTTCCTGAAACTCCCTCCATCCAAGGCAGGTGGGCAGGATTCCACAAGAGCCTTGTCTCGTCGCCCTCCACAGAGAACAAACTGCGCCCCAAGTTCTGGGCAGCATAAATCCGCAGGCTGCCAGAAATCTCTTCCATCATAACGGAAGAGGCTGTGTACTTTGGATAGAATTCGGAAGATAAAAAGGCAGGATTGTCAGACCCCTGATGCTGAGCAAAACCCAACACAGAGGTCAGACACATGAGCGCAACACACACGAATTTTTTCATACATCCTCTCTTATCTTTTTCGGCATGGCCCTCATCCAATTTCACTAGACTTTGCCTTCTTCTTGTCCACGGACTTTGCCTTCTTCTTGTCCTAGAAAAACCAATCTGGTATACTTACAGCAGTACTGCCTACAAGGGGAATAACATGGAAAAATCCAAGGTGAAGCGTTTCGGTATACTTACATCGGGAGGAGACGCCCCTGGGCTGAACACGGCCATCCGAGGTGTGGCACGAACGGCCATGGAGCAATTCGGAATGGAGGTGGTGGGTATACAGAACGGCTACCGGGGACTGATTCAGGGAAACGCCCGCCAGATGACCGCCCAGGATTTTTCGGGTATCCTCACCAGGGGAGGCACCATCCTGGGCACCTCACGGGAAAAGCCCTTTAAGAATCCTGAGCCTGACAGCGAAGGCAAATTCCCCATCGACCGGATAAAGGAGAACTACCGGAAATGGGGGCTGGACGCACTGGTGGTGCTGGGAGGAAACGGCACCAACACAACTGGTAGCCTTCTGGCACGAGCTGGCCTAAACGTCATTGGCCTGCCCAAAACCATAGACAACGACCTTGTCCACACTGACGTAACCTTCGGCTTCCACACGGCCGTCTCCATTGCAACTGAAGCCATAGACCGCATCCACACCACTGCCCACAGCCACAACCGCATCATGATAATGGAAGTGATGGGCCACAAGGCTGGCTGGCTGGGACTCTACGCAGGTGTTGCCGGAGGCGGCGACGTAATCCTCCTGCCGGAAATTCCCTACAATATAGATTCCATCGCAAAGCATCTCAAAAAGCGGCGTGACGAGGGAAAGGATTTTTCCATCGTAGTGGTGGCCGAAGGAGCACTTTCCGAAACAGAGGCGCTCATGGACAAGAAGAGCTTTAAGAAGAGCCGCCAAGCCATGCCCTATTCCATTGGGTATCGGGTGGCCCACGAGCTGGAGGAGGCAACCGGGCTGGAATCCCGTGTAACGGTGCTTGGCTATGTCCAGCGAGGTGGAACACCTGTTCCCTACGACCGAGCCTTGGCAACCCTCTTTGGCACCGAGGCGGCACACATGCTGGCCAGAGGCGACTTTGGCAAGATGGTTGCCCTTCAGAACGGAAGGACTGTGGGTGTTCCTCTGGAGGATGTGGCGGGTAAAATCAAAAAGGTACAGCTGGACAACCAGCTGCTGATTGCAGGACGGGAGGTTGGCACATGCTTCGGCGACTAGATTATAAGTGTCACTTTTGCACCAAGTGCGAGGGATTCGGCTGCAAGGGAGAAATGCCCGGCATGGGCGGGCCGGCGGAAAGTGCAAACTTCATCGAAAACGTGGCTGGATGGAAGCGGCTTGTAGCCCGATTCCTTGACAATCCGACGGAAGGACAGGACGACAAAATGACCTCCCCAGACGGAGGACACAACCTTCCCGCCATACGCCTTGCCCCGATGACTGGGGCTGTGGAAAATGTGGGCTACCATGACGAACGCAGCTTCTATTTCGACCTCATCATCGCAGCCTGCTCCGCAGGAATCAACCTTTCCATTGGGGACGGGTGCCCAGACGAAAAGCTTCTCTTCGGAATAGAGGCAATCAAGGCGGCAATCCACTTTTTTCCCCAGGCACGGGCTGCTGTCTTTATCAAGCCATACGAAAACCGGCGGATTCTGGAGCGGATGGAATGGAGCCAAGAGGTTGCGGAAATCTACGGTGTGGACATCGACTCCTACAACATCGTCACCATGCGGAACAAAGTGAATCTGGAAAAAAAGACTGCCTCCCAGCTACGGGAACTCAAAGCCGCCACCTCCCTACCCTTCGCCATAAAGGGCGTGTTCACAGAGGAGGATCTAAAGCTGGTAGCCGAGCTCAAGCCCGACATTGTGGTGGTCTCCAACCACGGTGGCCGCATCGAGACACGGCGGGGCAGCACGGCGGACTTCCTCCTAGAGCATGGAGCCACCCTCAGATCAAACTGTGGCCAGCTATGGGTAGACAGCGGCATCCGTACCTGCCGTGACCTGCTGGTAGCCGCCAAACTCGGAGCAAGTCAAGTGATGGTTGGCCGCCCCGTGGTGACAGCCCTCTGCCAAGACGGAGTGAGGGGCGTAATTCACGCAATGGACAAACTCAAATCCCCGGAAAACTAGTCCGCTCCATACTCAGCCCGGTATGCCCGCATAGCCTCCAGATGCTCCTTTCCCCCAATCACCCCGTCATCGATGGCGGCGATAATGTCGTTGATGGTGACGATGGAATGGACCGTAATGCCAAAATCCCTATGGGCCTGCTGAACGGCGGAAAGGCTACTGTCCAGTGCCCGCTCCATACGGTCAACACTAATAATCATAGCCGAAATCTTCACATCCCCAGCGGCCCGCAATTTTGGCAAAACCTCCCGCAGAGCCTTTCCGCTGGTCATCACGTCCTCGATGATGATGACACGACTGCCGTCCCTTGGCTGCTGACCCACAAAGAGACCGCCCTCCCCATGATCCTTGGCCTCCTTGCGGTCAAAGCAGTAGCCCACATCAACCCCGTACTTGCTGAACAAGGCGCCCGCCGCACTTACCGCCAGCGGAATGCCCTTGTAGGCCGGCCCAAAGAGAATGTCGGCCTCCAGTCCATGCTCCCTTATGCAGTCAGCATAGAAGCCGCCCAAGCGAGCAAGATGCGCACCGGTCTTGTAGTTTCCCGTGTTGATAAAGTAGGGAGCCTTTCTCCCGCTTTTTAAGGTAAAGTTCCCGAAGGTCAGGACTCCACTGTCACTCATAAATCTGATGAATTCTTCTTTGTACGTCATGCAAGCATTCTAGCATATTTTTCATCTATAATGGAGGGAGTCTGGACCTCCGACCCGCTTATCGACAGACTTCCACGCTGTTTGACATTCATTGCAAATAGTGGTGTAATGGAAAATTATGAACATCAGAATAATCGAAATGCCCCTGGACTTTGGGGGCAATAGACACGGCTCGGACATGGGGCCTTCTGCCATCCGCCTGGCCGGACTCAAGGAACGGCTGGAAACTCTGAATCACCAGATTGTCACCTCATTTTCACCCATAGATATTCATCCTCAAGAATACGAGGCACCTGGCCGCAGCGACGCAAAGTACTTGAGACAGATTGTAAAAGCCTGCCAAACACTCGCTGGCCAGGTGGAGGCGGCCCTCAGTAAAAGTGAGTTTCCCCTCATTCTTGGCGGCGACCATTCCATTGCGCTAGGCTCCATCGCAGGGGTTTCTGCAGCCTGCCACAAAGACGGACGACGGCTCGGTGTCCTCTATGTTGACGCACACGGCGACTTCAATACCAACGAAACCTCCCCCTCCGGCAACATCCACGGTATGTGCCTGGCAGCCTCCTGCGGCTACGGCCTGCCTGAGCTGGTAAACTTGTATACAAGTAATACAAAGCTGGACCCAGAAAATGTCTGCTATGTGGGACTGCGGGACATTGACCCGGAGGAAAAAAAGCTGATGAAGGAAGCCGGAGTTACTGCCTTCACCATGAGCGACATAGACCGCCAAGGCTTTGCCACCATCCTGCAAAAGGTTACGGACTTTTTCAAAACACGGGTAGACTCTGTTCACGTCAGCTTCGACATGGACGTAATCGACCCAATGTTTGCACCCGGCGTTGGAATTCCGCTGCCCGGTGGACTAAACTATAGGGAGGCACTATTGCTGATGGAAGAAATGGCGGACACAAAACTGGTCATATCAGCAGAATTCGTGGAGGTGAACCCTGTGCTGGATGTCCGCAGCCAGACAGCCCGCATGGCAGTGGAGCTGATGGCCCGGCTTTTAGGAGATACGATTTATTGAAGAAAAAAAAACTTTTGCTGCCATTCCTGCTTTTCTCCTGCATATTTGCCGCCGCCAAGCAGCCTCCCGCCGTTCCCCTTCCAGCACATCCAGAGCTAGCGGATGAAATCCTCGCACGGAAAGAGATGCTACAGGAACACATTGAAATTTCTCCTATTGTGTGGGACATGAACTGGCACACAGGAATACAGCGAATCAAGCTGACGCATCCCTCTTCCGTCCTGGGAATCAACACCGATTTGGCAGAAATCATCTACACAACGAATCAGTACAAGGGAGCCGTCATTTCGGTGGACGTCAGACCATTGTTCACCATCTACTCAAACCTCTCCGTAGGATTTCTAAGCGGCCACTTTCCCAGGGATTTTTCCGTGGACAACCTTCCCTACCGCTCCAATGAATGGGTTTCCCTTGAGTCTGACTCCTATGTGGCAAAGAAATTTTTCCTCCAAAAGAATGTTACCCTCGCTCCCTATTCTGGCTACACCTTCTCCCAGTACCAGTTGACTCCAATGAGCCAGCTCTCAAAAAAAGAAGAAAAAACCCTTCATTCCGTATTGGCTGGGATAAAATTCATCTTTCAGCCCCATCGGATTTTCTTTATCGAGACAAGCCTCTCATTCAGTCCGTTCACTATGATAGACCGACAGCCCTTGTCTATGTTCCAGGTAAATTACGAGACATACTTTACTTTTACCACCAAGCACCTGACACTCTCCCTCATTCTTTCCACCCGCAACAATATACAGTATGAAAGCATCCAGCCAGAGGAAATAAACCTTCAAATCTCAAAGACAGGCTTCCGATTCAGGTTTTCCTTGTAAGGGCTACACTTTCCTTACGCTTTCACTTGTTGATTTTGCAATCCCGATTCAATACAATGGCCGTATGCAAGAACATCCCATTTCCTCCAAGGCAGAAGACATCCGGGACGTGCTGCGGTACGTCAAGCGATTCCAAAAGGCTGTAATCGTCATTCACCTTGATGACAGACTACTTGACCACTCCCTGTTCACCAGCCACATCCGTGACATTGCCATGCTCCACGAAGCGGGACTCCGGGTGGTGATTGTGCCGGGCGCAAGAAAGCGAATTGACGAGGTGCTGGCGGCGGAGGGAATGGAATGGAGGATAAAGGACGGAATGAGGCTCACCAGCAGCAAGTCCCTACCTCTCATCAAGATGGCCGCCTTCGACGTGGCAAACCGGATAATGACCAGTCTAGCTGGGGAAGGGAAAACTGCCGTCATCGGTAACTGGGTCCGTGCCCGCAGCATGGGAATTCTGGACGGCATGGATTTTTCCGCTGTGGGAGACATAGACAAGATTCAAGCTGATGCCGTCCGCACCATTTTGGAAAACCGCTTTATTCCCATTTTTCCCTGCATTGGATGGAGTCTTGCCGGAAAGCCCTACAACATCTCCTCCCTGGAGCTGGCAGCGGAAATTGCCCAGCGTCTCCGGGCGGACAAGCTCTTTTTTCTGCTTCCAGATGGCGGACTGCGGGAGCCAGACTTCATCATTCCATCAAACATTTCCCGCTCCCCGGACGGCAGCCTCCCCGCCCTAAACATAACCGAGGCAGATGAAATTCTAAGGATGAACGAAACAAGCAAAGAAGAAGCAAGCCCATCTCAAAACACTTCTCCTTCCACTGCAAGAAAGGAAAAGATTCTCCAGCTGATTCGGCTGGGAATAAAAGCCTGCTCCAATGAAGTTTCCCGTGTCCACATTCTGGACGGTCTCATCGACGGGACGCTCCCCTGCGAAATCTTCTCAAACCTAGGCTGTGGCACCATGATTTACCAGAACGACTATGGCCGCATCAGAGAAATGACAGTGGAAGATATTCCCTCCATACTAAATCTTATCCGACCCTTTGTGGAAGAAGGAATTCTCCTGCCACGGACAGAGCAAAGCCTCGCCGCTACCTTCAGCGATTACATCGTGTACGAGTTGGATAACGGAATCAAGGGCTGTGCCGCCCTCCATTTCTACAACGACTACCAAGCCGAGATTGCCTCCGTCGCAGTGGATTCTGTCTGCTCTCACCTTGGAATTGGTCCAAAGATGATGGAATATCTTTTGGACAGGGCAAAATCCTTGAATGCAAAAAGCGTATTCATCCTCACCACACGGACGGCAGACTGGTTTGAAAGTCAAGGCTTCATCCCAGACGAAATATCCACCCTACCAGAAAAACGCAGAAAACAATGGTCTCCTGACCGTGGTTCAAAGCTATTCCGCAAGACCTTGCAGTAGCAAACGGAAATATTTACAGCACTTTTATTCCTGATGTTTCACGTGAAACACTTCATTTCAACTGTTGGGATATGAGTCCGACTTGCGAATCATTTATAAAATGTTTCACGTGAAACAAAAAAAATGGGGCAAATACCAGATGATATTCGCCCCAGCCTGATGTAAAAAATGAAGTTTATCCCCTCGGAAACATCATTTTCAATTACCCTTCGTTTTCTTCATTAGGAATCCTGTCTAGCCCAATGACAATATCCGGCGGATCGATGTTAAATACCTTTACACCAGAGGCAGCCCTACCCTGCTTTGCCACGGAATTGGCTGTTACCCGCAAGGACTTTCCCTGACTGGTGATGCAGACAATCTCGTCAGAATCCGCCACATTGATGGCACCGATAATCTCGCCAGTCTTTTCCGAAACACCGTACACCCGCTGGCCGCCAGTTCCACGTCCATGAATGGAAAACTCATCAAAGCCAACACGCTTGCCCGCTCCCTTTTCTGTCAAAAGCATCATGTTCTCATTCTCCACCACACAAAGGGCTGCGGCCAGCTCATCACCCTGTGTAAGGCGCAATCCGCTGACACCACGACCAGCACGACCCATGGGCCTCACGGAAGACTCATTCATGCGGAGTGCCTGACCCTGCCGTGAAATCAACACCAGCTCATCATCACCAGTGGAAAGCAAGGCTGCCACCAGTTTATCACCTTCGTCCAGCTTGATGGCAATGATGCCCCTTGTCTTGGCATTGCTGAACTGGCTAGTCTGAACCTTCTTCACCACGCCGCCAGCTGTCGCCATAAATACATACTGCTCGTCACTAAATTCTTTCAGGCTGACTACGGCCGTAATCTCCTCGTTAGGAGAAACCGTCAGCAGACCCTTGATATGGGAGCCACGAGAGGCCCGGCCAGCCTCTGGAATCTCATGTACCTTGAGCCAGTAGCCCTTTCCCTCGTTGGTAATGAACATCACATAGTCGTGGGTGGAGGCGATAAAAATCTGATTGATAAAGTCATCCTCCACCAGCTTGGCACTATTGCTCCCCTTGCCACCCTTGCCCTGGGTCTTGTAGGCCGTAACAGGAAGCCGCTTGATGTAGCCGAGATTGGAGATGAGCACAACCATCTCCTCTTCCTTAATCAAGTCCTCAATGTTGATTTGCTCCACCTCATCGGCAACAATATCGGTTCGGCGCTCATCGCCATACTTATCAGCCAACTCCTGAGTCTCCTCCTTGATGAGAGCCAGAATTTTCTCAGGATGGGCCAGCAAGTCCTTCAAGTGAAGGATAAGAGCCTCAATTTCCTCTAATTCCTTCCTCAAGTCTTGAATCTCCAGACTTGTAAGCCGCTTCAGCTGCATGTCCACAATGGCCTGGGCCTGCACATCATCAAAGCCGAACCGCTCCATCAGGGCGTTCTTGGCAGACTGGGTGTCACGTGAACCACGGATTATCTTGATGACCTCATCGATATTGTCGATGGCAACAATCAAGGCCCGAAGTATGTGGGCCCGCTCCTCGGCCTTCCGCAGCTCAAATTGGGTCCTCCGTGTCACCACATCCTGACGATGCTCCACAAAGTACTGAATCAAGCTCTTGAGTGTCAGTACCTCCGGCCGTCCCTTTACCAGCGCCAGATTTATGACACCGAAGGACGACTGCAGGGCCGTCTTGGAGAAGAGTTGGTTCAGCACCACCTTGGCGATGGCTCCCCGCTTGAGTCCGATGACAATACGCACATCGTCTCCTGCAGAACCGTCGTTTACCGAATCGATTCCTTCAATCACCTTGTCACGGGCCAGCTCGCCGATACGCTTGCACAGATCATCGGTGCGAACCTGATAGGGAATCTCAGTGAAAACAATGGTCTCCTTTCCCTTCTTGTCCACCTCAATGGTAAAGCGGCCCCGGATAAGAACCTTTCCCCTACCCGTCTTGTAGGCCTGGCGAATTCCCCGCTTGCCGAATATGATTCCGCCGGTGGGAAAGTCCGGCCCCTTTACGATGGTACAAAGGTCGTCTATGGAAATTTCAGGATTATCGATGTATGAGCAGATTGCAGAGCAGACCTCCCGCAGATTGTGGGGCGGCATGTTGGTTGCCATTCCGACGGCAATTCCGCTGGAACCGTTGGTAAGCAGAAAGGGAAATTTTCCCGGAAGGACAGTGGGCTCCTGACGGGTGTCGTCAAAGTTGGGAACAAAGTCCACCGTGTCCTTTTTAATGTCAGCCACCATCTCCTCTGCAATGGTGGACATCTTGGACTCGGTATAACGATAGGCAGCGGCAGGACTTCCGTCAATTCCACCGAAGTTGCCCTGCTTGTGGATGGGCATGTAACGGATGGAAAAATGCTGTCCCAAACGAACCAGAGCATCGTAGACAGAGGCATCTCCGTGGGGATGATAGCGTCCCAGCACATCACCAACCACAGTGGCACACTTGCGGGTCTTGCCGTTGTAGTGGAGGCCCTCCTCGTTCATGGCGTAGAGAATGCGCCGGTGAACAGGCTTCAAGCCGTCCCGAACATCAGGCAGGGCCCGGCTAACTATGACGGACATGGAATAGTCGATATAGGACTTTTTCATCTCCGACTCGATGGAGACCGGAATCAGGGTTCCACCTTCCGCTGTCTGTATTTCTTCCATAAATCTCCTCAATCAATCACCCGAACCTACACGTCCAAGGTGGCGTAAACGGCATTCTCTTCTATAAACTTACGACGAGGCTCCACCTCCTCGCCCATCAGGGTGCTGAAGATGTGGTCAGCCTCCACAGCATCTGTCAGCTGCACCCGCTTCATCTTGCGGTTTGCTGGATCCATAGTCGTCTCCTTCAACTCCTTCCATTCCATCTCGCCAAGACCCTTGTACCGCTGCACGTCGGCCTTGCCATCGATAGTTTTAAGCACCTCGTCCCTCTCCTCGTCGGAAAAGACAAAGTGCTCCTTTTTCCCATGCTTAATCTTGTACAAGGGCGGCATGGCAATGTACACATAGCCGTGCTCGATGAGCTGGGGCATATAACGGAAGAAAAAGGTCAAAAGCAGGGTGGAAATGTGGGAGCCGTCAACATCGGCATCCGCCATGATGATAATCTTGTGATAGCGCAGCTTTTCGATATTAAAGTCCTTGCCGATTCCCGCCCCCAAGGAAGCAATGACCGGCTGCAGCTTGTCGTTATTAATAACCTTGTCGATGCGGGTGCGCTCCACGTTCAGCATCTTTCCCCACAACGGAAGAATCGCCTGAATTCTTGGATCCCTTCCCTGCTTGGCGGAGCCTCCCGCAGAATCTCCCTCCACAATATAAACTTCACATTCGGCAGGATTCTTTGAGGAGCAGTCCGCAAGCTTTCCAGGAAGTCCAAAGCTGTCCATACCAGTTTTGCGGCGGGTAGCCTCCTTTGCCTTGCGAGCGGCAATGCGGGCCGCTGCCTCCGCCACAGCCTTTTCCAAAATCTGCTCGATAGTCCGGGGATTTTGCTCAAAGAAAAGGGTCAACTGCTCGTTTAGCAGGGACATGACAATCCCACGAACCTCGGTGTTTCCCAGCTTTGTCTTTGTCTGACCCTCAAACTGTGGCTCCGGCACCTTCACTGAAATGACGGCAGTGAGACCTGCCCGCACATCCTCGCCGGTAAGCTTTTCCTCCTTATCCATCTTTTTCAGCAGCTTGGCATTGCTCTTCAAAAACTCGTTCATCACCGTGGTGAGTGCCGACTTAAAGCCCTCCAGGTGGGTTCCTCCCTCCTTTGTGTTGATGTCATTCACAAAGGAAAGGATATTCTCATTGTAGCCGTCATTATATTGAAGGGAAACCTCCACCTGCACAGCATCACGCTCGCCGGAAATAAAAACCGGTTCTTCTGGAATAGTCTTTTTTCCCTCATTTAGATAGGTCACAAACTGGCGGATTCCGCCCTCAAACTGGAAGAGAATCTCCTTGGGATTGGTAAGACGCTCGTCACGAAAGTAAATCTTGATGCCGTTGTTCAGGAAGGCCAGCTCCCGTAGACGGCCACAGAGCACGTCGAAATTATAGGTGGTGGTCTCGGTAAAAATGGTGGGGTCAGCCTTCCAGCGGATGGTTGTCCCTCGGCGAGCAGACTCTCCAATTTCCTTTACAGGAGCTACCGTTTCACCCACACGGAATTCCATAAAATGCTTCTTGCCATCCTTTTCCACCGTCGCCTCAAGCCAGGTGGAAAGTGCATTCACGCAGGACACACCTACACCATGAAGACCACCAGAAACCTTGTACACTCCCTTGTCAAACTTACCACCGGCATGAAGCTTTGTCAGGACAAGCTCCAGGGCGCTGATTCCCTCGTCGGGATGAATGTCCACGGGAATTCCACGTCCGTTGTCTTCAACCCGAACAATATCATCCTTTTCAAGGACAACATGGATGGTGTCGCAAAAACCGGCCATGGCCTCGTCAATACAATTGTCCACAACCTCATACACCAGATGATGCAGTCCGTCTGGACCGGTTGAACCGATGTACATGCCGGGTCGTTTCCGAACAGCCTCCAGTCCCTTTAAGACAGTAATATTGGAAGCAGAATAATTCGCACTCATTTCTTTTCCTTAAAAGCAATTAACCATGAAATTTACAATGATTTCATTAAAGAAGCGTCGTTTTCAATGAATAAGATTATACCTATATTGCAGAAAAAAGTAAAGGTAGATTATAATATCGGCATGAATTCACCGGACTACACACCTTTTTGGGAGGAAACCCTCAGACAAATCAAGCAGGAACTTACAGAAGCAGGCAGAGCAAACGATTTTGTCCTTTGGTTCAACATCAACTACGTGGAATCCGAGGAAGGAAAGATTATAGCCTCCGTTGCATCAAATTATATCCGTAATGAGATGAAAAACAGAGGCTATCTGACGATGATTCATGACAAATTATATGAGATTTCAGGACTGGACTTGAGTCTGGAAATTACAATAGAAGAAAGAAGCTCCAGCAAGCCCAAGTCTTCCATCTCATTTCAAAATGAACCAAAACAGGTTTTCCCTCAAACGACGAGAAAAACAGATTATGCTGAAACAAGAGGTGAATTCAGCCTTCAAGAAAGCAACCGCCAGGAAGTCCAAGCTGAAGAAAAAAGACTTGTTCCTCCTGCCCAGGTACAGAAGAAAGTCCATCCTGAGCTTTCCGAGGAATACACCTTCGAGAATTTCATCTCCAGCGACGAAAATGATTACGTGTACAATGCAGCCTTGGTGGTGGCAAGGAATCCCGGCACTGCCTATAACCCGCTGCTAATTTACGGTGGAGTTGGACTTGGAAAAACCCATTTGATGAAGGCCATCGGATATTCCATACTACAGTCATCCAACCTGAAGAACATCATCTACATTAGCGCCGAAAATTTTACCAACGAGTTTACCCAATCAATCCGTGACCGCTCGGAGCAAAAATTCAAGGACAAGTACCGCAATGCCGACCTACTGCTGATAGATGACATCCATTTTTTTGAAAACAAGGATAAGACACAGGAGGAACTTTTCCACACCTTCAATGCCCTCTACGACAAGCATAAACAGATGGTCTTTACTTGCGACCGCCCAATCTCAGAGCTCAAGCAAGTTACCGAGCGACTAAAATCACGCTTTACCCGTGGCATCAGTGCCGACATTCACATGCCAAAGTACGAGGTCCGTTCCGCCATCATCCAGCATAAGCTTGAGCAAGAAAAAAAGAGCCTGCCTCCAGAAATCATAGACCTCATTGCAAGGAGCATCCAGACAAATGTCCGTGACCTAGAAGCCTGCCTCAAAACCATTGTCCTGTACTCGGACATAGCCAAGGGCAATTTTTCCCTGACCCAGGCAAAGGATGTCATTGCAAGGATGTTTGCCCAGGATACTACGCAGGTCAATGCGGAAATAATCCAGCACGTAGTAGCCGACTACTTCAATATTTCCCATTCCGACATCAGAGGAAAGAAGCGCAACAAAAACATCGCCTTTGCCCGCCACATTGCCGTCTATCTCATCCACGAGCTTACCGAACTTTCCTCCACCGAAATTGGCCATGAATTCGGCGGGCGGGATCATACCACCATCATGCATTCCTGCGAGGTTATCACAAAGAAACTTCAGGTGGACGAAAGTCTGAATGCCACGCTGGACATCATCAAAAAGGAAATACGGGAATACAAGGATAACGGTTAGACAACTTGTCCATAATATGTTAGTATACTGTGGAAAACTTAGCTTGTTTCTTCAGGTTGTGGAAAATGGGGAAAAGCCAGAAACGGAACGGCACAGTTATTATGTCTATAAATCATTGACATATAATGATTTGTATGAGTTTTCCATTTTTACGCATACCTTATTATTATTGTTATGAATTTATATAAATTTATAGTAATAGCTGAGAGGAGAACTATATGAAATTCACCTTTGACAGGGATGCCATGGTAAAGGAAATAGCCATCGCACAGGAAATCATCTCCACAAAGAACGCTATGTCGATTCTTTCCAATATCCTGCTGATTGCTGAAAACAATACCCTTCATATCAAGGCAACTGACATAAAGGTCAACTTTGAGACAAAGCTTCCGGTCATTGTGGACGAGGAGGGAAGCACTACCATATTCTGCGACAAGTTTATGAGCATCCTATCCAATCTTCCCTCCGGGGAAATCGAATTCATCCAAAATGACATAAAGGTCAGCATCAAGCCCATGACAAAGAAGGTTAAGTTTGACCTCAAGAGCATGGCCAGCGACAAGTTCCCCGAATTCTCCTCTACAGAGAATGTTCCCTTTTTTGATGTTCCTGCAGACCAGTTCAAGCAGATGATTGAGCAAACCATCTTTGCCATCTCTGACGACGAGCAGCGTTATTTTATGAACGGTGTGTTTTTTGAAAAGCAGGGTGACAGCCTGAATATGGTTGCAACCGACGGCCGCCGCCTCGCCTTTATATCCAAGCCAATTTGTCAGGGCGTCTCTGACTTTGAGTCGGTCATCGTTCCCCCGAAGATTCTTACGACAGTGCTGAAGCGCGCACCTTCCGAAGGCATGATTTCATTGGCCATCGTGGAGAAGAATATCTATATTAGGTTCGGAAACTATAATTTTTCATCAATCCTCTTGGACGGACAGTATCCGAACTACAGTCGGGTCATTCCTGAAAAGCAGAAGTTTAGCTTCGAGCTGGAAAAGTCGGATTTGGTGGATGCTCTCAAGCGTGTTGCCCTTTTGGTTGACCAGAAGGCCCGCCGTGTCTATCTGGAGCTCAATTCGGGAAAGCTTGTTGTCACCTCGCAGGAATCCGACATCGGCATTGCCAGGGAGGAGATTCCCTGCCAGTATGATGGAGACACGGTGACGATGGCAATGAACTACATCTACATCGACGAGCCAATTAAGGTGATGGATTGCGACAGGGTGAGGTTTGAGTTTACCGAGCCGATGCGGGCGGTAACATTGAAGCCTGTCCCTGAGTCCGACTACTTTCACATCATCATGCCAATGCAGATGGAGTAAGGAAGTTGCCCTTCCTTTCACTTTCCTCTACAAATTTTAGAAATCTTCAGAGCACAACGATAGACCTTCTGGCAAAGGAGGTCTATTTTGTTGGCGAAAATGGCCAAGGAAAGACCAATTTTCTTGAGGCTCTGTATTACTCCGCCTATGCCTCGTCCTTTAGGACACGTTCTGAGCAGGAAATTGTCCGGCGGGGAGAGGATGCCTTCAGCGTGCGCACGATGTTCCGGGATGATACTGATTCGGTGACGGCAATCCATGCTGAGTTCCAGAGGGGACGCAAAAAAATCTTGAAGAACCAAAAGAAGGTGGCGGACAGGAAGGAGCTTGTGAACACGATTCCCTGCGTCCTCTTCTGCCACGACGACCTGGACTTTGCCGTAGGTGAGCCGGAGCGCAGGCGCTTTTTCATCGACCAGTCGCTTTCCATGTACGATGGGCTGTATATCGACGAATTGCGGGCCTATAAGAAAATCCTTAAAAACAGGAACCTTGTGCTGAAGAACAAGGATTACCAGATGCTGGAGATGTATGACGTACAGCTGGCTCAGCGGGGTATCTATCTACAGGACAAGCGGAAAAAGATGGTTTTTCTATTCAATTCCATCTTTAGCCGCCTTTATGAGAGGGTTTCCGGAATAGAGGGCCTTTCCATTGTTTATGACCCGTCTTGGAAGGAAGTGGAAAACAGGACGCCTTCCCAAGACCAGGTGCTGGATTTGCTCAGTTCAAAGCGGAAGGTGGACTGTGTTATGGAAACCACGATGTCCGGCCCTCATCGAGACAGAATCCGCTTTGTGCAGGATGGAAGGCCCTTTGTACCCACCGCCTCCACCGGACAGCGGAGACTCATCTCCCTGCTGCTGCGAGTGGCCCAGGCGGTTCACTACACAGAGGTTACTGGCAGAAAGCCTGTTCTGCTGATGGATGATGTACTTTTGGAGCTTGACCCTGACAAGCGGCAAAAGTTTACCTCTGTCCTGCCGCCCTACAACCAGCTTTTCTGCACCTTTCTTCCAGGGGAGCCCTATGAGCGGTACAGAACTTCTGAAACAAGGGTTTTGTTTGTGGAGGATGGAGCTGTGCATGGATAAGATTTATACGAATTCAGAAATAATGGTGGATGTTCTGGAGGGAATCCTTTCCGATGTAGACAGGCAGAGGATGGAGGAAAGCACTATTATCTTTGAAAGATGGAAATCCATAATTACCTCCATAAAGAGCTTTGTCAATCCGAATTGCGGAGAATCCATGTATCTCCACAGTAGGATTCTTGATATAAAGAATGGAATTATCATTTTGCAGGTTGACCATCCGGGCTACATCCAGCTGTTTGATACCCACAAGAAGTACATCCTCAGGGGAATCCGTATGAAAATTCCCCAGATGAAGGTTGAAAATATATCCTACCGTTTGGACAAAAGGAATGACTACAATACCCAGCTTGATCTTACTCGGGAGGAAAGGAAAAGGAGGCTTGAGATGGTGGAGAAGGGAGAGAGTGATGATGCTCCTCCTAAAGTCTATGAGAACCGGCAATATCCGCCAGAATTGGAAGCCATATTTGCACGAATACGGGATTCAATCTTGACTAATGACAAGGAAGTATGATATTGTTTCCAAACTTATCTGTATATTCTAGGGCTGGATTTTCTTCTGGCCCCTACAATACAAGGAGACAAGTTCCATGAAGCGAACATATCAGCCCAGTAGAGTTAAGCGGAACAGAAAGTTCGGCTTTCGTGCCCGAATGAAGACCCGCGGTGGCCGTATGATTCTTAAGCGTCGCCGTGCGAAGGGACGTTACAAGCTCACCGTTTCTGACGAGAAGAAGCCTTACTAAATCTAGTTCAGGCTATGGGAGCAGACTTGATAAGGACGGGGACTTTTACCCGCATGGAGCGGGTAAAAAAGAACTCAGACATTCAAAATCTGTTTAGGAAGGGAAAGCGGGTGAGTGTCCAAGGGTCAAAGCTGTTCTATATGGCCAATGGTATGGATATAAACCGCATTGCATTTACCCTTCCTCGTGGCTATGGCAATGCAGTGGAAAGAAACCGCTCAAAGCGCCTGAGCCGAGAAGCCTATCGTTATTTCAAAGCATCCCTGGACACCGGATATGATATGGTTCTCCTAGTGTATCCGGGAAATGATTCGTTCCGTACACGGTGTGCACAAGTCCGAAAGCTATGCCTAAAGGCTGGAATAATTTCGGTATGAAAAGACTCCTGGTTCGATTTTTGTGTGTGCTCATCCGTTTTTATCAAATCTGTATATCTCCCCTCTTTCCCCCAAGCTGTAGGTTTTATCCTACATGCTCTGCCTATGCCTTGGAGTCAATTCAACGATATGGACCCTTCAAGGGAATTTATCTTGCGGCCAGACGAATATTGAGGTGCAATCCCTTCTGCAAGGGGGGATATGATCCTGTTCCGTAGGGTCTGCTAATTTAGGAGTTTTATCTTTAACTATGGAAAAGAACACATTGATAGCAATAATCCTTTCTACCGTGGTGCTCATAGGTTTCACTGTGCTGCAGACGGTGATATTTCCTCCCCAGCCAGTTGAGGAGGCTGTAGCCGGGGAGGAAACTGTCCTCACTGCAGAAATTGCTGAAAGCGAGTGGACTTCTTCTGGCAGTTTGGCAATGGCCCATCCCGATAGCCAGGAACCAATCCAAGAGCAGGAAATTGTCATTACCACCAACAGAGCACGGATTACCCTTTCAAACCGTGGTGGAGACATCATCGGCTATGAGCTTCTGGAGCATCGGGACGGAGAGAGCGGGGTGCAGATGGCGGATAATATTTCTGCCTCCAATCGGGCATTTTCCGTGTCATTTGGTGGTGCGGAGAATGGAATCATCCAAGACTTGTTCCATGTCAGGAAGATTGACGACTATACCGTTGGTTTTTACAAGACCTATAGCGCTCTAAACGGTGTGGGGCAATACGTCTTTGCAAAGCAGTACAGCTTTAAACCTGATGATTACCTGTTTCGTTTGGATGTGAGTGTGGATGGTTCGGAGGGTATGGGCGGCCTTGCCTTTGGAGATGCGGCCTACACCATCAGGACATCCCCCCAGATTGGCCCCTACTTCAATGCGAAGACGAACAAGTATGAAAACCGCACCTTTATGTCCTTCTACGACGGAAAGAAGAAGAAGCAGATTCTCAAGGACGGTGAGACAAAGGTCTACGACGGAACCTATTCCTGGACGGGGGTGGGTGGAAAGTACTTTGAGATTCTAGGCATTCCGGTGCGGCCTGACACTATGCTGGATGTGTTGTATTCGGCCAAGATTGAGGTAGATAACTATGCCAATGCCCAGGTTATGATGACCCGAAAGTCCATTGTGGAGCCAGCAGCTCAAGACAGCTACTACTTTTATGTGGGGCCACGCACAGAAAAGGACTTGAAGATTTACAACAATGCCGAAGACAATGTTTGGGGGCTTTCTAACCTTAGATTAAATGAAAGTCTTGAGTCCACAGGTATTCTTTCTTGGCTTGAGTCCATCCTCAAGTGGTGTATGGAATTGCTTTACAGGCTTGTTCCAAACTGGGGAGTATCCATCATCATCCTGACGGTCATCATCAAAATCATATTCTTCCCGCTTACCAAGAAGAGCTCCATGGGAACCTTGAAGATGCAGGAGATTCAGCCAAAGATTCGGGAAATTCAGGAAAAGTATCGTGACCAGCCAGAAAAGCTGAATATGGAAATGTCAAAGGTCTACAAGGAGTCCGGCTACAATCCCTTGTCGGGATGCCTGCCGCTATTGATTCAGTTTCCGCTGATTTTTGCCATGTACAACCTGTTTAACAACTACTTCGAGTTCCGTGGTGCCATGTTCATCCCCGGCTGGATTCCCGACCTCTCGGTGGGAGACATTGTTCCCCTGCCGGTGAGCCTGCCCTTGCTCGGTAGTCAAATCCATCTTTTGCCCGTCATCTATCTGGTTTCGCAGCTGCTCTTTGGAAAGATTACCCAGGCTGGTGCGGTTGGCGGCAACACCACCCAGATGAAGATAATGATGTATGGAATGCCCATTTTCTTCTTCTTTATCTTCTACAACGCTCCTGCGGGGCTCCTCCTGTACTGGACGGTGAGTAACATCCTGCAGCTTTTCCAGCAGATGATTATAAACAGGATGATGAAGGCAAAGCGTGCCGAAATGGAGTTGAGCAAGGAAGCGGAGAAGAAGGTCTTTGTTCCGAGAAAGAAGAAAAAGTAAGGTCAGTTTGGGCGAAAAGGAGTTATACCATGATATACGAGTATGAAGGAAAGACGGAAAAGGAAGCCATTGAGATGGCAGCGGCGGATTTGGGTTTGGAGCGCGACCAGTTTGACGTAGAGATCATCGAGTCGCAGAAGAATGGGCTGTTCAAGAAGGGCTTTGTGCGGATTCGTGTCCACACTGTTGATATGGGCGGCTATGAGGCTCCTGAGTTTGACGGGGCCATGCCCAAAGGGGGAAGGGCTGTCTTTGCCGACCCGTTGCCCCAGGATGAGTTTGAGAAGAAGCTGATTGACTTTACCGCCTCCATGATTCGCAAGATGGGATATGATGTGACGGTTGAAATCATGTTCCGGGAGGACCATAAGCTGGGAATGCGGCTCAATTCCCCAAAGTCCTCCATCCTCATCGGACGCAAGGGAAAGAACCTGGATGCCTTGCAGCTACTGGTGAACGTGTATGCCGGGCGGCTTGGACGGGAGGACATACGGGTGATTCTGGACACCGAGAACTATCGGCTGCGGCGTGAGGAGTCGCTGGTGCGTCTTGCCTACAACACTGCGGACAAGGTTCGCATGAGCCGTAAATCCATCCTGCTGGAGCCGATGAATCCCTTTGAGCGTCGCCTCATCCACACCACCTTGAACGACATCAGCGATGTGGATACCAAGAGCGAGGGAGACGGCCTTTACAAGCAGGTTCGGGTTGTATACAAGGGGGTACGCTGATTTTTCCATGCCTGTAACGTGGAGACTTCTTTGTGCCTTTACAATATATACTATTCTTGAGTAAGGAGTGATTTTATGAAGAAGTGTATGTTTGCGGTCAGTTTGCTACTCTGCTGTATGGCTGTATTTGCCCAGCAGGGAAAGGTTGAAGACTATGTGTCTGGAAGTCATCTCAACGAGCTGAAGTCCAAGGGCAAGGTTGAGATTATCCATGGGGAGAAGGACACGAGTCTGAATCTCATCCCAAGCACCAGCTACAAGTCCAAAATCGATTCCCAGAAGATTGCAAAGGGAAGCAAGAATGTTCCCTTTGTGGCTGAGTTCCTGTACTTGGTGCCTAAGAGCGAGCTCAAGGCTAAGGGCTCCCGGAAATTGGACAACATTACGATTGATGAGGTTTCCACTGTGTTCCGTTCCATTAGCAAGATGCAGGGAATGCAGTATGACTTCAACAAGGCAGGAAAGGGAAAGGTTCTCTATGAGAAGGTTCACATGATTTCCAGCCTCAGCTCCGATGCCCCCATCCCCGACCAGAATACCGGGAATGCCAATGGCCAGGTTTCCTACTGCTATCAGGATGACGACGTGTACGGAGACTTGAAGTTTACGCTGAACTACTTCCAGGAGGGGAACGTTCTGTATTCCACCTTCCTGCTGGGTGTTCCCATGTATCGTCTTGGAGTGAAGGCTGTTGACCCCAACAACCTGAAGATTAGCATCATGGCCATTGACGTGGGAGACAGCCTTTTGCTCTACCTGACCACCGACGTTGCCGCCAACAGCATTCCGCTGGTGAACGTTCGCAAGGAGGTGCAGGACTCTATGATTGCCCGCATGGATGCTGTTTACCGGTGGTTCCTGACACAGTTTTGATTTATAAAGATACTTGAACGATAATTCTACTTATGAAATCCATAGCTTTTGATTTTTCCGGGCTCCGCAAGGTTTTGTGGTGCCTGGGTTTGATGGCCCTCCTTTCAGGAGGGCTCTTTTCCCAGGAGGGGGGAACCCTTGTCCCGGCTGCCGAGCTTGCCCCGGATATTTTCCATCAGCTGGTGGAAAAGGGAGAGGTGAGCAGGCAATCCTACAAGGAGGATGGGGCGGAATTTTCCCTTTTCCCAAGGACCGAGTTGGGCTCTGCCTTAAAGGAAACCTGGACGGAGAAAAAGGAGCCGGTCTTTGTGTCAGAGTCCCTTTTTCTGATAGAAAAGCCGGAGGGCTCCAATCCAGAGGAACTGGACACGGAACTTGTCTCAAGAATCATGCGGTCAATCTCGTCCATGGAGGGAATTCAGTATTATTCCCACAGCGACAAGAAGACAAAGACCCTCTACACAAAATCCTACACCATAGACAATCCTGATGAGGAAAATCGGATTCCTGACCAGCTGGATGGTTCAGCGGATAATCTTTCGGTGTATGCCTTTCAGGAGGACGGCTCCTTTGGGAAGAACTACTACCGGATTGACTACCGCCAGCGTGAAAATGAGGTATCCATGGTGATTCGGCTGGTGGAGCCGCTGAAATTCGGCATTTTGACCGCAGTAAAGGCTAATAATCTTGTGTTCAATATCGATATTCTTGATAAGGGACAATACTTGGTGATGTATGTCGGTGCAAAGGTCAATTTTCCCGCCCTGTCCATATTTGAGTCTCGGCTGAGCAATTCCTTTGGCTCTCGCATCATCGCCCTTCATGGCTGGTTTAAGGATAGCTACCTTTCTGCCAGGTAGTCTGAATCCCAGTGATTTGAGGAGAAAAAATGACAAAGAATTTTGTGGCACTAATTGGTGTCTGTATGATTTTGATAGGAGGGTGTTCATCCATGGACAAGAGCATAAAAGCAATTGAGGGAAAGGATGGGGTTTTTGCCATTATGGAGACCTCAAAGGGAGATATTGTGCTGGAATTGCACTACAAGGAAACTCCCCTCACCGTAACGAATTTTGTGGGTCTGGCGGAAGGAACTCTTGACGCGGCCAAGGGCAAGCCCTTTTATGACGGGTTGAAATTCCATCGTGTCATCAGTGACTTTATGATTCAGGGTGGCGATCCCAAGGGCAACGGAACTGGCGGCCCCGGCTACCGCTTTGAGGATGAGATTGTGGAGACCTTGCGGCATGACGGGCCGGGTGTGCTTTCCATGGCGAATGCAGGAGCTGGTACCAACGGAAGCCAGTTCTTTATCACCCATGTGGAGACGCCCTGGCTGGATGGCAAGCATACTGTTTTTGGCCGGGTTCTTGAGGGTCAGAACGTGGTGGACAAGATTGCCCAGGGAGACACCATCAACAAGCTGACCATAATCCGCCAGGGAGAGGAGGCCCAGAACTTTACGGCAACCCAGGCCGACTTCGACTCCTTGCAGGAGGCAGTTGCCAAGGCCAATGCGGAGAAGAAGGCTCAGGCTGCTGCTGCAACCATTGCTGCAATCGAGGCAAAATTCCCTGATGCTACCAAGACTGAGGACGGAATCTACTTTACTGTAGCCCAGGAGGGCAGCGGCGCCCGCTGTGGCCCACGGAAAAATGCCTCCGTCCACTACACAGGCTACTTCCTGGATGGCCAGGTATTCGATACGTCCCAGGGACGTGGAACCTTGGACTTTATCACGGGTGCCCACCAGATGATTCCCGGATTTGACGTGATGGTGCAGGACATGAAGCTTGGAGAGAAGCGGACAGTGGTGCTGCCCCCGTCCATGGCCTATGGTGATGCGGGCGCTGGCGGAATCATTCCCGGTGGTGCCTATCTTGTGTTTGACATCGAGCTGGTAAGCTTCGAATAATTATCTGGCAGGAGGGGTTCCATGGGAAGAATTCGTAGTTCTATTTTGATTCGTGTTGTGTTTGTGGTTCTGGTTTCTTCTCTTGGAGCCCTTGCCCTTTATGCCCAGAGCTCGGATGTGGCCAGGGTTCCATCGGGCTCCTCGGTTGTCACCAGTCCCTCCGTTGGGGGAACTGTCCAGCTGGCGAACACCTTTTCCGGCACCTACACCCTGGTGGAGCGTTCCAACTGGAGTCAGTATGTGAATGGCCGCTATATCGGGCTCACCAGCCGAGAGGCACGTGGCTATATGAATCCTGTGGGCAACGGCAGTTGGCGGGGGCAGACGGGAACCCAATATACGGGAGATTTCTTTGTCTTCCAGCAGACAAAGAGAGACAATAGGATGGCGGCCCAAGGAATTGACGACATCGTTCCCGCCACCTTCGTCATGCTCAGCGACGGCAGCGTCCAGTTTACGCAGATGTGTTTCTATCCGCAGTTGAGGAATTTTCCCGTCTTTCCCCAGGAAAAGGTCAGGGAGGGAAGCCGCTGGCAGGGAACCGCTGAGCGGGTTGTGGACCCTCGGAATGACGGGCAGTACACGGTGCTGGAAGTTCCGGTGGAATATGAGTTTATGGGCGAGGAGCTATACAAGGAAATCCCTGTATACAAAATCCGGGCAAAATTCGCCACGCGGTTCAACAAGTACAATCCTCCCAGAATTATGGACAGTGAGCTGAGTCAGGCGACAGGAACCCACGACGTAGAAATTCTTGTGGACAAGGAAACCTGCGCCGTTATGATGATTCTTGATCGCCTGGACGAGACCTTTACCTACCGTGATGGAGAGACAGTCCGCTACAGGGGTACGACGGCGCTTTTTACCGAGATTCCCGTCAAGGTGGACAAGCGGGATTTGTACGAGCGAGCGGTCTACATTGCCCGTGGAGAGGAGCCGCCCAAGCCCTCCGCCGCAATAAAGGATAGCGACGGCCTTGGTGGATTTGGCTCTGGTGGCAGTTTTGCAGGAGGAGATTCTTCCCGGCTTGCTATGAATGACTCGGCTGCTGCAGGTGGCAGTGCTGGATTTGGCGGAGGTTTCCAAGGAGGCAGCCAGTCTGGATTGGAAGCCAGTGGTGATGCAGGTTCCGACGGTAGACCCACTCTGGACGAACTCATGGCTAAGAACGACAGCCAGGACAGTGGAATGTTCCGTGTGGAGGATACTGACAAGGGTGTGCGGCTTTCCGTGCGGGACTTGAAGTTTGTGGCGGACAGCTCCCAGCTTTTGTCCCAGGAGCGTAGTCGTCTTGACGCTGTTGCCGAGGTGTTGAAGTCGGTGCCTGGCGGAACCTTTTTGATTGAGGGCCACACCGCCGCTGTCGGCCGTCCTTCAGGTGAGCAGCAGCTTTCCGAGGAGCGCGCCCAGTCCGTCATTTCCGAGATGGTAAAGCGTGGTCTCAAGGCCGAGCAATTCATGTTCAAGGGTTATGGCGGTACTCAGCCGATTGCTGACAATAGCACCAACGAGGGCCGGGCCGCAAACCGTCGTGTAGAAATCACCATCCTGCAATAAGGTGGATATTCAGGACATGAAGAATAAGAAAAACAAGGAGCTGGCTGTCTGCGGCTTTGCGGCGGTAAGGGCATTGTCAAAGGTTCATCGGGAAGGAATCAGAAGGTTCTACTATTCCGAGGAGAATTCCAAGAAATTCGGTGAGCTGTGCCGCTTTCTGGCTCAAAACAAAATACCCTACAACATGGTGGACTTAGGGGATTTGGAAAGACTCTGTGGCAGTGTACATCATCAGGGGGTGGTGGCCATGATTGACGAGCCGCAGCCGCAGCCCCTCACTGCTTCTGTTGCCGCTGGCTGGATTGAAGGCGGGGAGTCGGCCCTGCTGCTGGACAGGGTGGGCAATGCCAACAATCTGGGTGCAATTGCCCGCAGTGCTGCCTTCTTCGGTGTAAAGAATATCATCCTGCCCATAAACGATGCCCAAAGCTCCATCACCACCAGTACTTATCGGGTGGCCCAGGGTGGTATGGAGTACGTAAACATCTATTCCATTCGCTCCGTGGTGCGATTCCTTCAGGATGTGGAGGGAAAAATGTACCGAATCGGAACAGATGTGCGTGCCCCCACTCCCCTATCGAAGGTGAACAAGGAGCGAGGAAACAAGCCGGCCCTGGTGGTACTGGGCAACGAGGAGCATGGAATTAGCCAGGTGATAAAGGACAACTGCGACTGCCTGGTAGCGATTCCCTCCGCCTTTGGCCTGGGTCAAGGCGAGAAAAAGTCCGGGAAGGCTTCCTCTCCTGATTCTTGGCCTGTGGAAAGCCTGAACGTGGCCCAAGCATCAGCTGTAATTCTTTATGAAATAACAAGGTAGACTAGGAATTAATTTTTCCACAGGTTTTCCACAATCTTGGCAGATTCTAGAAAAATGGACTGGCCGGTGGAAGCTCGCCCTTGGATTTGGGTGTATTGATGATGGAGGATAGCGTGATAGAATATAATTTTTGTTTTCTGAAGAAGAGGCTTCTGGTAGCTGCGTTGTTGATTCTGTGCTCCTTCTGCAAGACATTTGCAGGTGTGGGTGATTTCTTCGAGGGAAGGTCACAAGCCTTCAAGCTGGATCCCGTGTACGACGGCATAATCGGTGGCGGAGGACTTGCCCTTACCGGTGGCCTGTTCATCTACGACTTCTTTGACCCCTTCCCGATGTACGACGGAGTCAAGCTGGATTTGGACTCAGTGAATCCCTTTGACCGCTGGGCCGCCCGTCCCTACTCCAAGCCGCTCCACATCAGCGGAACGGTGACGGAGGTGTTGGCCATGGCCGCTCCCCTGGCCTTGTTTGCCACGGACAAGAGCGAGTGGGGAATCTGGGTGGTGATGTATGCCGAGTCTATGCTGTGGGCGAACGGCATCAAGGAGACACTGAAATTCAGCGTAAAGCGAAATCGACCCTATATGTATTTTGATGGCCCGCCCCAGGACAAGATTGATGATGGCGACTACCTGAAGTCATTCCCCTCCGGCCACACCACTATGGCCTTTAATGGCGCTGTCTTTTTGAGCTACACCTTCTCCAAGTATTTTCCAGAGTCAAAATGGAAGGTTCCCGTGATTGCCGGTAGCCTGAGCCTAGCGGTTGCAACCGGTGTGCAGCGAATTCTCAGTGGAAATCACTTTATCACCGATGTGCTGGCGGGAGCGGCAATCGGCAGTCTCACTGGCTTTGTGGTTCCCTTCCTCCACACCTTGCCCAAGAGCAAGAACCTTGAGGTGGCGGTGGTGCCAACCGGCTTCTACGTCCAGTATCGCTACTGAATATCATCATCTCCGGTACGTCAAAGTATAGGAGTTTTGTTGAGCATACCCAATCTCGTATATCCGGCAAGTTCGGCAATCTTGCCACAATTAGCTTATTTTAAAACCCATCATCTTGATGTCTGTGGTAGCTGAATCTGGCTGAGGATGCAGCAGCACGCCGGAAGCCCAAGGTTGTAGCTGCCAGTCCTGATTGGCTACAAGTAATTTAAAATCTCTAAAAAAAATTGATTTTTTTTGCAAAAACCTCTTGACAAACTTTGTCAGGATGTGTATACTATACAAGTGCTTCGGCGAAGGCACTTATGGACGATTAGCTCAGCTGGCTAGAGCATCCGCTTGACGTGC
>CALEFI010000014.1 GCA_937876905.1 uncultured Treponema sp. | reverse complement strand
GGGGCGATCCTGCTCAGGTCGTCATAGGAGGAGGCAAGCCTTCCGCCTATGAAGATGAGCTGGGGCCTGCACTCCATGACGGCCTCCATGTCGGCGGTCTTGATTGTTCCCAGGTTGGCCATTCCCTGCCGTTGGGGATACTTCTCCAGATACTCCAGCGAGGTGGCGGCACATCCCACCACCCGGTCTCCCAGGCCGAGGTTGTCCAGTATGTCCAGGGCCGCCATGTCAAGGACTGCCACACGCTGGGGATTCAGGGGAACCTCCACAGGGACGGCCTGTCTGGATCCGTTCAGGGAGGTGATGGTGACAGTCTCATGCTGTGATGCCACCACCTGCTTTTTCTGGCATCCTGCCGTGACAAGAAGCATCGGCAAGGACAGCAGGGCCAACAGGAGCATTCTCCTCGAAGCTAGGGACAAGATTTCCATTGATTTTCGTTTCATGGTTTTCTCCTTAATAAACTAGTAATATATTGACAGGGGTTTTCCCTGAATTTCAATCATCTCGAAGTCAACATTGTATATCTGCTGCAGCCGCTCCTTGGTCATAACCTCACGGACAGTGCCAAAGGCATGGACCCGCCCCTCCACAAAGGCACAGATGTAGTCAGAATAGAATGCCGCATAATTTATCTCATGAAGGACCATGACGATGGTCTTGCCAAGGTCGTCACAGAGCCTCCGCACCGTCCGCATCATTGCGGAGGCATGGTAGATGTCAAGGTTGTTGGTGGGCTCGTCCAAAAGCACATAGCCCGTGTCCTGGGCGATGACCATGGCTATGTAGGCCCGCTGCCGCTGGCCTCCAGACAGCTCGTCGATAAATCGGTCCTGCAGATGGTCAAGCTCCATGTAGTTGATGGCATCGTCTATGACCTTGTTGTCCTGCTGGGTGAGTCGGCCCCCTGACCAGGGAAAGCGCCCGAAGGCCACCAGCTCCCGCACGGTCAGTTTCATTTGTATGTTGTTGTGCTGGGTCAGGATGGCAAGGTTGCGGGACAGGTCTCGGCTCTTCCACTGGGATATGTCCTTCCCGTCAAAGTGGATCAGGCCGCTGTCCCTGGCCACCAGGCGGGAAATCATGCCCATGACGGTGGACTTTCCCGCTCCGTTCGGCCCTATGAGGGAAAGGACCTTTCCCTTCGGAATCTCGAACTCAACATTGTCCACTACAACCTGCCGGTTGTACCGCTTCGTAAGCTTCGCTATGTTCATGGCTCAAGCCCTCCTGTGCTGCCTTAGTATGAGGTAGAGAAAGTAGATTCCTCCCGCCAGCGTTATAAAGACGCTGACGGGAACTGTATACGAAAAGAGCTGCTCTATGGCCAGCTGGCTGCCTGCAAGGAGTATGACAGCGAACAGGAAGGAGGCGGTAAGCAGGTATTTGTGGCGGTAGGTGCCCATCAGCTGGCGGGAGAGGTTCGCCACTATCAGTCCCATAAAGGAGAGGGGACCCGCCAGGGCCGTGGCCACTGCGATGGCCAGGGTGACACCAAGGAGGAGCCGCCTGATGGCACGGTCATAGTCAATCCCCAGGTTCATAGACTGTCCCCTTCCCATGGCTATCACATCAAGCACCGCTATGTCCCTCCTGAAAAGGAGGACTATGGCTGCCAGCAGGATGATTGCAGCCACCAGCACCACACCGCTCCCATTGCTGAAGCTGGCCACCAGGGTGACGATGAGGCTGTCGTACTCGGTGGGGTCCATGATCCGTATCAGGGTGTTCTGGACGCTGGAAAAGAGGGATGCCAGGAGGGTGCCTATAAGCAGCACGTAGAGCACGTTGTAGCCGGTCCGCTTGAACAGGTAGCTGTATATGATGGTGGCGGCAATTCCCATCATGGCGGAGTCCAGCACAAAGGCCATGATCTTGTTCGAGGCGAACACACTCTGTGCGCCGGCCAGGAATACGACTGCAGTGTGCAGGAGCGTGTACAAGGAATTCATGCCCAAAAGGCAGGGTGTCACCAGGGTGTTGTTTATGATTGACTGGAACACGATGGAGGAGGTGCCGATGGCAAAGGCCACCACAATCATGGAAAGGAGCCTCGGCGAGCGTATTTCCATGGAATAGAAGGCAAAGCTGCTGTTGGAAAAGTTCACCCCTATGGTCATGTACAGGGCAGCCACCACAAATGCCGTTGCTGCCAGCAGGAGTATTTTCTTTCTGTTCATCCTTTGCCTCCCCTGATGGCCCGAAAGGATTTTCTGCCATGCCTGAGACGGTGCAGCAGCAGCCAGATAAAGATGAGGCTCCCCGCGATTCCCAGGATCAGCTCTATGGGAAGCTCGAAGGGGCGGACCACCAGACGGGCTATGATGTCGCAGAAAAGCACGAAGATGGCCCCCATCAGGGCAACGTCCACCAGGGTTCCCCGTATCTTGTCCCCCTTGTAGAGGGCCACGATGTTTGGGACAATGAGCCCGATGTAGGAGACCGACCCAACCACCACCACTATGGATGCAGTTATCATGGCCGCTATGGTAAGCCCCATAAAAAGAATCCTCCTGTAGCCGAGGCCAAGGTTCCTGGTAAAGTCCTTGCCCATACCGACGATGTTAAAGTGGTTTGCAAAGACAAAGGCTGCCATTATCAGGGGAAGGCTTAGGTATACAATCTCGTAGCGGCCACGGATGACCGACGAGAAGTGGCCGGTGAGCCAGGAGGAGAGGGCCTGGGTCATTTCATATCGGTGGGCAAGGAAGCTGGTGACTCCCCCGATGACATTTCCGAACATCATGCCGACCAGGGGAACCATCACCACATCCTTGAATTGTATCCGTAGAATCATCCCCACAAACAGCCATGTGCCCAGTATTGCCAGTGCAAAGGCGAACAGGGCCCTCGTCCAGAGGTTCGAGTTCGGCATGAACAGGAGCGACAGGAGGATTCCCAGCTGGGCGGAGGAGATTGTGGCCCCCGTGGTGGGGGAGACGAACTTGTTCATGCACAGCTGCTGCATCACAAGCCCAGCAACCGCCATTCCCGTCCCTGTGCACAGCAAGGCCAGGAGCCTGGGAAGACGGGATGCCAGAAATATATGAAGCTGCCCGTCGTTTCCCGACAGCAGGCTTTGCAGGCTGATGTCCACAACCCCTACGAACGGGGAGTACAGGGACATGGCCAGCAACACCATCACAAGGATGGGGGTGGAACGGCCATATTTTGTGACAGTCATAGCAGCGTTATCCCCCGATCCCGCAGCAGGCCGGCCTTCTCCAGCTGCCGTACCGTCCGGTAGATGGTGGCATAGCTCACCCTTACCCCCTGACCGTCGGCCAGAAAATAGATTTCCTTGGCAGTCAGGTTTGGATTGTTCAATATGATGGAGAAGAGCAGCTTCCGTTGGCGCGTCATGCGGCCACCCTGGGCCGCAATGAAATTCTCCCATTCCCCAATATCTTTCTTTTCAGTGTCAACCATGCAGGTTGTTGCCATGGTCTTCCCCTTGGTTCAGAGTATAGTTAGCATAAGCTAATGTTAGCTTTAACTAACTTATCGGATTGTTGCCCTTTTGTCATCCGGGTATCTCCATATTTGGCCCTTATTGAGATTTTTTTTCATCTTGACTCTGTCGTACCGTCCTGTCATTTGCAGCCGGACAGATAGTTGACAATATTTTGCAACAGGACGCCTTTTTCTTGACACTCACCGGCGGTTTTCCTATGGTGTCCTTAATCAAAAGGAGTTAGCTATGAGTAACTTTTCTAAGAATGTGGGGCTGGGAATCCTGGCCCTTGTGGCCTGTGTCCCCCTGTGGGCACAGGATGGTTCCGGCTCCCCTGGTGATGGGGGGAATGGGGAGACCGGTCATGTAGCTGAGGATGTGATCATTGTGACCGCCGCCAAGGTGGAACAGAGCTCGTCGGAGGCGGTGGAGAAGGTCACTGTCATCACCGAGCAGATGATCGAGGAGGCGGGGGCACACAACCTGTCGGACATACTGAACATGATTCCCGGCGTCACCTACACCGGCACAGCCCAGGGCAGCGGGGAGCCGCTGCAGATGAACGGCTTTAGCGACGAGTATGTGAAGGTGCTGATTGACGGGGTGCCGGTAAACACCGGCGGTACTCCCAACGCCCTCCAGATGCTCTCCCTGGACAATGTGGACCACATCGAGGTGATGAACGGCTCTGCCAGCGCCCTCTACGGCTCGGACGCCATTGCCGGAGTCATCAACATCATCACCAAGAAGGGAGCCTCCGACCAGCCCTTCTCGTTCCATATAGAGCAGGAGGGCTACACCAACATGAGCGTCAAGAACCTGTCGGGCAAGGGGCTCAACGGCGGGGCCGGCATGTCGTTCTACGGAGACCACCTGCGTGCCCAGCTGGACGGCTCCTACGGAGTGACGGCGGGCACCTGGGAGGACCAGGAGGGCTACGTGGACGAGAAGGGCAATAAGGAGCACGACTATGACTACAAGGAGTACAGCACCCCCCGCTCCTACAAGTACTCGCTGGACGGACTGGTGGGCTGGAGCTTTGCCGAGGACCGAGACCTCTTTGCCAAGTTCAACTGGAGCTCCAACGACACCCAGTACTGGAAGACCTCCGACCAGACGAACGCCTACTCCGGCAACCTCCGCCAGTCCCTGATGGGCTCGGTTCACCTTGACTGGGCCTTCGACGACCGGCAGAGTCTGGATGCCTTTGTGTCCGAGCGCTGGAACAGGAGCATCGGCAACACGGTGGCCCTTGCCGACGGCAGCAAGAAGGAGGGGACCCCCAGCTGGTACAACGACGTGGAGGCAGAAGCCCTCTATGTGAACAGCTTCAACACCTGGAACCAGCTTATGGTGGGACTCAACGGGATGTACACTGTATATGACAACGGTACGGACAACTACTCCTCCATCCAGACAGCCCTGTTCGCCCAGGACATCATGGACTTCGGCAGGGTGCAGGTCATCCCTGGGCTCCGCTTTACCCTGCTGGCCCCCGTCAAGGGGCTGGAGGGAAGCGACGAGACGATAAAGTGGAACATCTCGCCCAAGCTCAGCGCCAAGTGGGAGATCATCGACGGTCTCGCCCTCCGGCTGGGAATGGGCTCCGGCTACCGTCTTCCCTCCTCAAGCCAGAAGTACAGCACTGGCTCCAAGGGCCATGGGGATCCCAATCTGAGGCCGGAGACCTCCTGGTCAGGAAGCCTGGGGATGGAGTGGCTGCCGCTGGACTTCCTGGGATTCTCCGCCGACTCCACCGCCGCCTATCTGCGGGACATGATTGTCCGCTGGAACAACCCTGATTGGAAGAAGAAAGGTGCACCCACGTCGGGCATCATGCGGTTTTACCGCAACGTGAACGAGGCTGTCTCGGTCAGCACCAGCGTCTCGGCCAGGCTCCTGCTGGAGGACTGGCGCGCCAGCCTCACCTACACGAACCTATTTATCCGCCAGACAGAGAAGGGCAGGTGGATTGAGATCAACGGAAAGGCCCCCCACCAGGTGATGGCATCCGTTGCCTATACCTTCCCCACCATCGGCACAAACCTGAGCCTCAACGGTACCTGGCATGCCCCAAAGCCCGGTGGAAAGAACAATATCCTGGACGGAACCTATTCCTCCGACTACCTGATGGTAAACTTCCGGGTGGAGCAGCCCCTGCTGGAGGACTCCCTGCTGCTGTATGCGGGAATCAGAAACATGCTGAACAACATCTCATTCGTAAAAAGCTCGGAGGGAGAGACCATGGCCGATGGCTATGAGTCCGACGAGGGACTTGTCATCTACCTTGGAGCGCGCTACCAGTTCTGACATCTAGGGGACGGGACAGCATGAGGTCCCGTTACTCCGGCCCGGCCAAAAAAGGAAGGCCGTCTCGTCGGTGACGGGGCGGCCTTCAGCACCTACTTGAAGTATGAGAAGCTTTCTTCCGTGAAGAAGTCGGGGTTTACTGCCTCCCCATTGAGCCGGACCTCCCAGTGGAGGTGGGGACCGGTGGCAAGGCCGGTGGCGCCGGAGAGTCCAATCCTCTCCCCGGATTTCACCATGTCACCAACCTTTACGCTCATGGAGTCAAGGTGATAGTACAGGCTGTAGAGGCCGGGCATGTGCTCGATGACGATGCTCCAGCCGGTGGACACCCGGTCCTCCGCCATGACCACCCGTCCGGACCCGCAGGCTGCCACCGGCGATCCGGTGGGAATTCCGTAGTCAATGCCGTAGTGCAGGCTGGTGGAGCTGCCGCCGCCCGTGTAGGCATAGACCCTGCGGTCCCCGAAGAAGGAGGTGCGGCGGGTGGCGGTGGTGGGTGGCTGGAAGGGCCGCTTTTGGTGGACGGCATCGGTGTTGGTGGTGTAGAGAATCTCGTTGAGCCGGTCTATCTGGCTCATGCGGGCGGGGCTGGCGTCAGTCTTGATGGCAGTGTTGCGGGTGTCTAGCTGCAGTGTCTCGCTGATGAATTCCTTCGGCTCCACCGTAACCGGCAGGCTGAACTTCATAAACTCCCTGCCGTAGGCGCTGTACATGATGGTAGCCTCAAAGTCTCCCGCCGCCTGGTAGGTGGACAGGGGAACCATGGCGCACAGGGAGAGGGAGCCGTTTGTGTCAGGCCGCCCGTCAAGTGTGAAGAAGTCGGTCTTCTTCTTTTCACCGAACAGGAGCACCGCCTGGGTCACACCGTCGGGCTCCCTCATGGTCTTGCGGGATGGGGTAAAGTCCAGCCGGACGCAGATGGGGTCTCCGGGCTGGACACTTTCCGAGTAGGTCACATAGATTGAGTAGTCCTCGCCGGTGAACACCGCCGTGGACGGGCTGGCTGCAAGGGCTGCAAGCCCTGTCAGAACAAGCAGGAATGACATGATGATTTTCTTCATGGATACCAGTATAAAGGGAAAGTTCCCTCCGTGCAAGGCATTTTGCCTCCCGACACCGCCGGTATCCGTACTTTTCCCCGGAAGATTTTACCTTGACAAATTCATACATATCTGATAGCATTCCTGAGCCTAGGGATAGGCGACGGGCTACTAGCTCAGCAGGTAGAGCAACGCCCTTTTAAGGCGTGGGTCATTGGTTCGAATCCAATGTAGCTCATGAGACCTCGCACGATTGCGGAGGTCCTTTTTTTTGCCTTCCGCCCGAAAGGGGAGGCATGGCCCTTCCTTTCCATTCTATTGACAGCGGCATTTTATATCATTAGAATGACAATATTACTGTTTTTGTCTAAATGAATAGCAAGGGGTGTTTATCTTATGGAATATAACTTAGAGCGTCAGCATGAGAAGGGAAAGCTCCACGCCATCGAGCGCATCAATGCCCTGGTGGACAGGGACTCCTTTATGGAGATTTATTCCGGTGTCCATCACAACTGCACCAGCTTCGGCATGGCGGGAAAGGAGATTCCCTACGACGGTGTCATAACGGGCTTCGGCACAGTCAACGGTCGTCGGGTTGCCATCTATGCCCAGGACTTTACCGTGCAGGGCGGCTCCCTGGGAAGGATGCACGGCGACAAGATTGCCCAGATCATCGAGATGGCTATTGAGGCCCGCTGTCCGGTCATCGGCATAAACGACTCCGGCGGGGCGCGCATCCAGGAGGGCGTGAATTCACTGGCGGGCTACGGGCACCTCTTCTACCAGAATGTCCGTGCCTCTGGCTACATTCCCCAGATTTCCATCATTGCCGGTCCCTGTGCCGGCGGTGCCGTCTACTCGCCGGGAATCACGGACTTCATCTTCACAGTGGATGACATCAGCTACATGTTCATCACCGGGCCGAAGGTGGTGAAGAGCGTCATGTTCATGGACATCACCGAGGAGGACCTTGGCGGCGGCGCCATCCACTCCCAGAAGTCCGGCGTGAGCCACTTCCGCTGCCCCGACGAGAAGGACTGCTTTGACCGGGTGCGCCGTCTCCTGGACTACATCCCCCATTACTACGGGGACCGGGTGCCCTCAGCCTCCGGCCGCTACGATGCCCGCAGGAAGGCGAAGCGCATAGCCGAGGTTCTGCCGGAGCGCAGCACCCAGGGCTATGACATCCGCAACGTCATCGACTGCCTGGTGGACGACGACAGCTTCTTCGAGGTGGCCGAGGAATTCGCCATCAACGTGGTGGTGGGCTTTGCCCGCATTGAAGGCCGCACCGTCGGAATCGTGGCCAACAATCCCGCCGGGCTCGGCGGCATCCTCAACTGCGACGCCTCCGACAAGGCGGCCCGCTTTATCCGCTTCTGCGACTCCTTCAATGTGCCCCTGCTGAGCCTGGTGGATGTCCCTGGCTTTGTCCCCGGTCCCCAGGAGGAGCAGAAGGGCATCATCCGCCACGGAGCCAAGCTCATCTATGCCTACTCGGAGGCCACGGTGCCCAAGATTACCGTCATCACCAGGAAGGCCTACGGCGGGGCCTACATCTCCATGTGCTCGAAGCACATCGGCGCTGATTTCGTGTTCGCCTGGCCCAGCGCGGAAATTGCCGTCATGGGGGCGGAGGGAGCCATCCAGATTCTCTACGCCAAGGAGTCAAAGGATCCCGCCCAGGCCCAGTTCATCGAGGAGAAGCTGAGGGAGTACCGGGAGACGGTAATGACGCCGAGCACTGCCGCCGAGCAGGGCTATGTCTCTGAGGTCATCAGCCCGGAGGACACGAGGCGGAAGGTGGCCCAGTGCCTGCGCCTGCTCAAGGGCAAGAGGTCTACCTCCCGTGTGGACAAGAAGCACGGCAACATCCCGCTCTAAATCCTTCCTGCTGTCCAACAGAAGGCCAACGGTTTTCCTAGGGGAGGTCTCTCCGGGGAAGTCGTCGGCCTTTTTCCGCTGTACCATTAAAAATCCATAAAAACCGGGTGCCCGAACGTTGAAGCCTTGTTCAATTTGCATTATACTATATGAATCATTTTACGTTGGAGGTTTAATGTGAGCAAAAAAATTCTTGTTGTGGCGGCCTTGCTGACGGTTGTCTGCGTGGGCGGCGCCTTCGGCTGGGCCATCGGCATCCAGGGTGGCGGTGGAGTCAACGGTGGTGGCGGCGCTGCCATCACCTTCAAGCTGGACCAGCTGCCACTGGTGTTTGCCGCCGACTTTGCGGGGAATACCAAGACCGACTACTTTGTCATCGGAGTTACCGGAGACTACTGGTTCATTCAGGAGACCATTGTGGACACGGGAATCGGTCCCTTCGGCTGGTTCCTTGGCGGCGGAGCGGGCGTTTCCTTCCGGGTCTGGGGCGATGACTACAAGGACTACCGTAGTCACAAGTACCCCAAGAATCATCCCAAGTACAATGAGGATTACGACCACGACAGCGACTTCGGCATGAGGGTGGCCGGACGGCTTCCCATCGGCCTGAACATGATGATCCAGGCAGGCTCGGTTGAGATTGAGCCCTATATCCAGGCCGTTCCTCAGGTGGGTGTGTGGCTGATAGACGTTTACGGCATATATTGGGATGTGGACTTCAACCTCGGCGTCCGCTTCCACTTCTAAATCTAGAGCTTAAAGGCAAGAACCCTTGGATTTTCAGTCCAAGGGTTTTTTATTATTTAAGTTTTTCTTCCCATTCAGCTTCTTTGAAGCCCACCAGCACCGTGTCGCCCGCCACCAGGATGGGCCGCTTTACCAGCATCCCGTCACCTGCCAGCAGGTCCAGCTGCTGGTCCTGGCTCATGGAGGGGAGCCGGTCCTTCAGCCCCAGCTCCTTGTACACCAGCCCGCTGGTGTTGAAGAATTTCTTGAGGGGAAGCCCGCTCTTTCCCAGAAAATCTTCCAACTGGGAACGGGTGGGGTGGACCTCCTTCAAATCCAAGGGATGATACTGGATGCTGTGTGCCTCAAGCCATTTCCTTGCCTTTTGGCAGGTGCCGCATTTCGGATACCAGAAAAATTCAACCATAATTGTCCTCCAGACGGGAAGCGGGATGCTCCCGGCAAAAAATCACACCACGAACACGCCTTCGGCAGGGCGGGTGTAGTTGTTGACCAGCATCTGCACGTGGGACAGGAAATTCTCGTCGGTAAAATGCTTGGCCTTAGTGTGACAAACCTTCACACAGGTCTGGCACTTGATGCAGATACCGGGAACCTGGCTGGTGTCCTCGAAGGAGATGGCTCCGGTGGGACAGCGGCGCGCGCAGGCTCCGCAGGAGTCGCAGAGGTGCAGATGGGTCTGGGGCTTTGCCTTCAGGAACTGCACCGGCTGGTTGTCCACACCCAGGGGGATGTAGTAGGGGGCAGGGTAGGAGCCAGGCACATCAAGCTCCGTGCTGGGATTTCCTGCAAGGATTTTTTCAGCCACCCGCCCGGCAAAGTCCAGTACCTCGGCCATGTCCTGGGCGTTGGGGCGTCCCTGCCCGATGCTCTCCAGGAAGACATGCTCCGTGGGAACAGCCGCCACGCCCACCACCTTAAAGCCGTTCTTCTTCATCTCGTTGTAGAATTCGATGGGTGCGTTGTCGTAGTTTCGGTTCCCGAAGACATTCATGGTCACTGCGGTGGCACCGTTCCCCTTAATGCCCTCCTGGATGAAGGGGAGCATCTTGTTGGGGAGTCGGCCCGCATACACCGGCGTGATGCAGACCACCAGATCCTCCGGGCCGAAGGAGAATCCCCTTTCCCGCTCCTTGGGCAGGGTAAAACTCATCTGCTCCAGCGGCAGCTCCAGCATGTCGGCGATCTTCTGTCCTGCGGCAACCGCCACCTTGCGGGCGTTGCCAGTGGGGCTAAAATACAGCACCACCAGACGCTTGTAGCTTATATTGTCTCTCATTATTCTTCCTCCTTTCGAGACTATACCACAGCCAGTAAAAAAAATACAGTGAGGAAATGTGGTTTTGTCCAAAAACTTTCTTGTTGATTTTATTTTTATTTTCATATATCATATCCAAACCCCTTGGAGGGATTGCCCTCCCTAATAGACCATAAGGAGATTCTATGAGAAAGTATGAGCTGATGACTATCTTTCCCGCTGAGGAAGAGAAGTTCAATGCCGGGCTCAGCGCCCTTCGCTCCACACTGGGCGAATTCGGCGCAGAGATTGAAAAAGAGGAGCCCTTCGGCGACAGGGACCTCTGCTACGAGGTCAAAAAGCAGCGGCGGGGACGCTTCCTGCTGCTGATTGTCAAGGCGAACCCCGCCAAGATTGTTGACATCAAGAGACAGTTCAAGTTGAATCCTGAGCTGCTGAAATGCATGTTCGTCCGTATTGACGAATAGCCGGTTGCGTTCAGGAGGCAGGTATGGCAGCTGATTTGAACCATGTGACATTGATTGGACGGCTCACCAGGGATGCGGATCTGAGGTACACGCAGGCTGGCCTTGCCATATCCAATTTTTCCATTGCAGTCAACCGCCGCCGCAAGAACGGGGACCAGTGGATCGAGGAGGCGAGCTTCTTCGAAATCACCATCTACGGAAAGTCCGCTGAAACCCTGAAGGCCTACCTTGTAAAGGGAAAGCAAGTTGCCGTAGACGGGGAACTGCGCCAGGATAGATGGGAGCAGGACGGGCAGCCACGGAGCAAGGTTGTCGTGGTGGCCAACAGCGTCCAGCTGCTCGGTGGAAATGCCGGAGGCGGCGGGGGAATCTCTGCCGGCGGATACGGCCAGAGTCCACGGGGATCCTATCAGCCGAGGATGCAGGAACCGCCAGCCCCCTCCGGGGGATACGAAAGCCAGTACGATCCTTCTCCTTATGGGGGAGGAAACGACGGCTTCCCGGAGGACATTCCATTTTAATGCTGGGGAAGCCAGTTGAATTTAGTGAGGAGAATTAATATGTCAGACGAAGCAATCAAGGATATTGACACCACCCCCGATGTGCAGATGCAGGACGTGGTTCGTGATGCCGACGACCGTGCGCCACGTGCAAAGGGCAAGACCTTCTTCCGCAAGAAGGTCTGCCGTTTCTGCGCCCAGAAGTTGAAGATTGACTACAAGGATGCGGATGCCCTGCGCCGCTTTACCACCGAGAGGGGAAAGATTCTGCCCCGCCGCATCACCGGTACCTGTGCGAAGCACCAGCGCCGTCTGGCCCTGGAAATCAAGCGTGCCCGTGCGATTTGTCTGCTTCCATTCGTAGCCAATTAGCAGGGGAAGCACCTCCCCTTCGTGGCAGCGGTGGATTCCGGCGGTATCTGGTGGAATTGCAGTAGCGTCGCCGGGTGCCTGCGGGAACTGGATGGGGTGCGGTCCGACTCCCGGAAGCCGCATCTCCATGAAAAATTTCAGTGTGCAACTGCGCACTATTCAATGGAGCTTGTATAATGAAGGTAATACTTAATCAGGATGTAAAGCACCTTGGCGAAGAAGGTGATGTAAAGGTTGTAGCCAACGGATATGCCCGCAACTTCTTGTTGCCGCGCAACCTGGCGCTGCCCTACAACGAAGTGACCGTAGCCTATTTTGAGGGACGCAGGGCGGAGATAGAGGCCCGCAAGGTAGAGAAGAGGAAGGATGCGGCCGGCCTGAAGGAGCGGCTTGAGTCGCTCACCCTTAGCTTGGTCATGCCCGCCGGTCCGAACGGTAAGCTCTACGGAGCCGTCACCAACCAGACCCTTGCCGATGAGCTACAAAGAAATGGCTTCGACATCGAGCGCAAGCGCATCGAGGTTCCCGGCACGGTCATCAAGACTCTTGGTAAGTTCCATGCCACAGTCCGCCTGTATGAGGCCGCCACCGCTGAGCTTGCCATCGAGGTGATTTCCCAGGAGGAGGCAGCCAAGGCCGCTGAGGCCGAGCAGGAGCCGGTTCCAGATTCGGAAGGGGTGCAGGCATAGGTGGGCTCGTCCCTGAAAGGCAAGGTTCCGCCCCATAACCTTGAGGCGGAGCAGGCCACCCTTGGTGCTGTACTCCTGGACTGGGACGCAGTTGGCACTGTCATAGCCTATCTGAGGCCGGAAAGCTTCTACTCGCTGCAGAACCAGGAGGTCTTCAGGGCCATCCTGTCCTTGTACAACAAGGGGCAGCGGGGAGACATCCTCACTCTTGTGGAGGAGCTGCGGCAGTCGGGGCGGCTGGAGGCGGCAGGGGGTGTGGCCTACGTCGCCTCCCTGCCGGATCAGGTTCCCACCAGCTCCAATGTGGAGTACTATGCCCAGGTCGTCAAGGACCAGTTTACCCGCCGGGAGTTGATTGGGATTTCCTCCCAGGCCATATCGGAGGCCCATGAGGAGACAAGGCCCAGCCGCTCCACCTTGGAGGATACCCAAAATAAGTTGTTCGCCCTGGCGGAGTCAGACCAGAGCCAGCGTGTCTTCACGATGCTTGACCTGGTTCCAGAGACATTCAACCTCATTGAAAAGCACGTTCACAACAAGGATGCCTATACTGGTATTCCCTCCGGCTTTCCCGCCCTGGACTCCATGACCAGCGGATTTCAAAATTCTGAGATGATAGTTATCGGCGCCCGGCCGTCCATGGGAAAAACCGCCCTTGCCTTGTCCATGGTACAGCATATAGCCATCACAAAGAGAATTCCCACCGGCTTCTTTTCCTTGGAGATGGCGCGCCAGCAGATAGGCCAGCGGCTTTTCAGCCAGGAATCCAGAATATCTGGCTCCAAGATTCGGTCGGGGATGCTCAAGATGGACGATTTCCAGCGCCTCCAGGATGCGGCCAGCCGTTGCTACGAGGCTCCCCTGTGCATTGCGGACACCCCGAACATGAGGATGCTTGACCTGCGTGCCCTTGCCAGGAAGATGAGGCAACAGCACCAGGTGGAAATTATTTTCATAGACTATCTGGGATTGATTACCAGTGAAAATGCCAATGCGACGGTTCCCCGCCACGAGCAGGTTTCTGAAATATCCCGCTCCCTCAAGAGCCTGGCCCGTGAATTGAAGATTCCGATTGTCGCCTTGGCGCAGGTTACCCGTGACAGTGAGGGAAAGGAGCCCACGCTGGCGAACCTTCGGGATTCAGGCTCCATTGAGCAGGATGCCGATGTGGTGATGTTCATTCACCGGGAGCGCAAGGCAACCGATGAGGATGGATCCGGCTCCATCGACGCAAAGATTATCCTTGCAAAGCAACGCAACGGTCCCGTGGGAACCGTTGATCTCGTATTCCTACCACAATATGCCAAGTTCGAGAACAGGGCGGACTCATAGTCTAGAATTCACGCCACTGCTTCTCTGCAGTCATATACCAGTCCGCCAGCACCTGTCCCCCCGCATTCGAGCCACCGTCGGGACTATACCAGGATATGCTCCCGTCCCTGTTGAGCACGGCTATGTAGCTGCCGCTCTGGACGAGCTTGAGGGGTAGCGATGCGGAGCGGCTCATGCTCGCCTCCCTCCGTGTCCCTGTGTTGTAGGAGCGAATCTGGCTCCTTCCGATATTCGTGTAGACGGTTGATCCATGCACTGTCAGGAAGGCGTTGACGTCCTCTCCGGCAAGGCTCAGTATCGTGCCCGTCCTCCTTCTCTCTGGCTGGAAGGTGAAGACCCTCGTCTGGGTTCCGTTTCCCTGGGTGGCGGCCTGGATTCCGTAGATGATGCCCTGGGAGGAGTCCAAGGCGAGGGAGAAGATGACGCTGCCATCCACTGGCATCGCAACCGTTTCTCTCGTCACGATGTCCACGATGATGAGGGGGGAGCGGGGGCTGCTGGAGGCCGACTTCGCCACGTACAGGTCCGTGCCGTACAGCACGGCATCCTGGATGCCCGTTCCGGAGTAGAGCTCCGAGCTGGAGCCTGTCTGCATGTCATAGAGCCTGACCGAGGTACTTCCCTCTATGTACACAATCTTGTCGCCAAACAGTCGCAGAGCCTCCACGTAATTGCCCGGAGTAAAGAGGGTTTTTGACCTGTTCGTACTGAGGTCCATGAGGGCGACTGACTTCCGTGTGCCCCGTGACCAAAGGATTGCCTGCTCGCCCTGGGAGATGATGTTGGTAAAGCCATCGTGTCCTCCGACCGGGTCAGGATGGCCGGTGTCATAGGAGGAGCGGAAGATGGTGTCCTCAGTCAAAAAATAGAAGGAATCCCCGGTGGAGTCAATGTCAAGGATTCGCTCATATATGTTCTCGCTGACAGGACTTGGTCTTTCTTCTGGAGCCCCGTCGAGGCTCAGGGAAAGGATGTGGCCGTCCTTGGTTCCAAGGAAGACCTGCTGGCTGACCAGGATTCCGGTGGTGATGGCGGCATCGACTCTGCCCAGTGGCCTTCCGGGGGCTGGAGTGGAGACGGATATGCCCTCCCCGGTTACCTGCGTCTCCAGTGACCGCAGGACAGAATTCCTGCTGTCTCCCTCCACATAGTGGAGGATGGAGCCTGTGCCTCCCTTGAGAAGGACAGGAGAGCGGGCGGAAATCCGGGAGGCGGTCTTTCCTGACAATGCGTCTATGACATAAATCTGGTTGCCCTTTACCCCGGCGCAGAGCAGGTTGCCGTTGAGCATGGTAAGCTGCTCAAGCTGGGGCTCCGTCTGGAACCGCTCCTTGCGGGCACCGCTAGTCATGTCGTAGTAGCTGAGGAAGCCGGCGGGGGAGTAGAGGACGGCGCTCCTTTCCGAGGCGCTGCCACAGAACATGCTGACAACTCCCGTCGTGTCCTTGAGTTTCGGCACAATGCGTCCGGTGGACGGGTTCAGGAACACCATGCCGCTCACGGTGGCGGTGCCCACGGCCAACAGGCTTCCCCTGGCGGTGAACTCCAGGGAGGTGATGTTGTTGGAGAAGGTCTGGACAAACCGCCTTTGCAAGGACGGCCAGTGCCAGATAGAGACCCGATGAACGGAAAATCCATCGGTCTCGTATATGGCGATGTCACTGCCGCCGGGATGGATGGCAATCATGGGGATGTCCAGCTCCGTGACCTGGTAGTGCTCCCCAAGGCCGTCTGGTGTCCAGCGGATAAGAAACCCGTCCTTGCCGGCGGAGAAGAATGAGCCGTCCAGCGCTGCCACCGCCGCAGTGACCGAACTCTGGTGGGACTGGGTGGACATGTGGGATTGGGCCCAGGCTCCGGTGAAAAGCAGGAGCGATGACAGGAGGGCAATCAGGGGCCTTCTGCAGCCTGGAGGAATCATGTCCTACCTCCCCATGGTGCCGGAGAGCAGATACCGGGCATCGCTGAAAAGGGCCAGGCCGAACAGCAGCACCACAAAGGCCACACCCACGAACTGGGTGTAGTACATGATCTTGGGATGAACGGGCCTGCGGGCTGCCGTCTCGACAAGGGCAAAGAGGATGAGCCCGCCGTCCAGAATCGGGACGGGGAGCAGGTTCATTATGAACAAGGAGATGCTGATGAGGGCCAGGAAATTCAGGGTGCTGGCGAGGCCGGATCGAAATCCTGCATCAAAGCCGCTTTGCACTGTGTCCCCCAGCATGACGGTGATACGGACAGGCCCGGACACGGCCTGCGTTACATCCACGCCCCGGAACAGGAGGCCGATGCTCCGAAAGGTAAGCGCCACCAGTTCCCCCGTCCCCTTGACACCCTCCCAGAGGGCCCGAAGAAGCCCATAACGGGGAGCCTCCCGTGGGGGGACGGCAAAGAGCAGCCCCAGGTTGCCGTCGGCTCCAAGGGTGGCGCTGAGGGATATGGGGGTGTCGTTCCCATCGCGGACCACTTGGAAATCTACGGTGGCGGCCCCTTCTGGAACCAGCCGCTGGATGTCCGCCGTGTTCTCCACCGGGATGCCGTCCACGGCTACAATCAGGTCCCCGCTCTGGAAGCCGGCCCGGTATCCTGCCGCCCCAACCGTCACGGTGTGGACGACCGGCTCGACCCAACTCATAACACCGACCCTGCCCTGGCCGGTGGAGGGATCCAGGACGGGTGTCAGGGGGAGATGCAGCTGCTGTCCGTCCCGCTCCACCAGCACGTCGAGCTTCTCTCCGGGCCTGACTCCGACAATCCGGGCGATTTGAGAAAAGTCAGCCACATCCTGCCCCTCGATTGACAGGATGCGGTCTCCCGTCCGGAGCCCCGCCACCTTCGCCGCCGAATTCATGTCGGGATACAGGTCGTCGGCGAGTATGACCCGGTTGTCGGCGGAATGGAAGGTGTAGCCTGTCATGGCGATGATGGAGAGGCTGACGACTGCAAAGACAAGATTCATGGCCGGGCCGCAGAATGCGATGAGGGCCCGCTTGAGCGGATGCACTCCGTAGAACCCGCCCGCCTCCTTGGGGATGGAGGGAAGGTCCCGCTCAAGCGCGTCTCGGAATGCCTGCTCGCCCTTCATGCCGCAGTAGCCTCCGAAGGGCAGCAGGGACAGGCGGTAGTCGGTGCTGCCGATGGTCTTGTGCACCAAGACCGGTCCCATCCCGATGGAAAAGCTTTCGACCTCCACGCCGCACAGTCGGGCGGCGATAAAATGCCCCAGTTCATGCACGAACACAATCAGTCCGAGACAAAGTATTCCCCAAACTATCGTCACTAAAGAACCTCCCTATGCTGCCCGCTGGACTTGGAACCTTGCCGGCCGGCAGCCTGGCCCCAGGCAATCTCGTCCACAAGTTTCTGTGCCTGTCGCCTGGCCTGCTCGTCAAACAAAAAGACCTCCCCGATGGTAACAGGCTCCCGGCTCCAGTCAGCCTCCAGCACCCCCTCGGTGACCTCCGCTATCTGGGTAAAGGAAATCCTCTCCTGCAGGAAGGCGGCGACCGCCACCTCGTTGGCAGCGTTGTAGGCGATGGGGCCGGCCCCCTGCGAGAGGGACCTGTAGGCTAGAGGAAGCATGGGGAAGTCATCTGTTCTGGGCGGAAAGAATTCCAGGCTGCCTCCGGCGCTTATGTCCCACTCCTCCAGGCTGCTGGGAATGATGTCCGGCCAGGTGAGGGCGGAGAGGATGGGATGGCGCATGTCTGGAGGCGAGATTTGGGCATAGAGCACACCGTCAGTGGTCCGTATGAGGGAGTGCACCAGGCTCTGGGGATGGACGGCGACCTTCACCTTCTCCGGGGGGACGCCGAACAGCCGGCATGCCTCGATGACCTCGAGACCCTTGTTCGCCAGTGTGGCGGAGTCGATGGTAATCTTGGTCCCCATGTCCCAGGTAGGATGCCGCAGCGCTGCGGCAGGGGTGACGGAGGATAGCTCATCCCGATGTGTCTGGCGGAACGGTCCGCCGGAGGCGGTGAGGACAATCTGGGCAATGGTTTCAGGGCCGAATTTCTGGGCCAGGGTGAACACCGCCGAATGCTCCGAGTCCACGGGCAGAATCCTGCACCTGTTCCGCTCCGACAGCTTGGCCACCAGCGGCCCCGCCATGACGATGGTCTCCTTGTTCGCCAGTGCCAGATCCATCCCCGCCTCCAGGACGTGTACAGAAGGCATGAGTCCGGGAGAGCCTGCAATTCCGTTGACGGCAATGTCGGCGCCACAGGTGGAGATAAGCTTTTTCAGGGCATCCGCAGGCTCCCTTCCGGTGAGGCAGGTGGGAACGCAGCCGAATTCATCTGCCAGCTCCTGGAGCCTTCTCCCGGAGGAATGGGCCGTGAGGCCTGCGACCTTGAACCTGTCGGGGAACTCCCGGACAATATTAAGTGTGCTGGTTCCAATGGATCCGGTACAGCCGAGGACAAGTATTTTCTTCATGACACTGGGAACAACATGGTGGCGATGAAATAGAAGAGGGGAGCTGCCATCAGAATCGAGTCGATGGAATCCAGCGCTCCGCCCCTACCCGGTATGGTCCTCCCCGAGTCCTTTTCCCTGGCAGACCGCTTGAACACGGACTCCGCCAGATCCCCCAGGGTGGCGGCGATGGCTACGACGACAGAGAGGGCAACCATCCTCCACAAGGGACCGTCAAAGACCTCCGGCCAAATCATGACGCAGGCCAGCCCGCTGGCGACGGCCCCCGCCAGCCCGCCGATAAATCCGGCGACGCTCTTGTTGGGGCTTGCCCTCACAAGGCCCCTGTTCCCCTTGCCGAGCAGCATACCCAAAAACCAGGCCGACGAGTCACATAGAAAGACCATCACCAGGAACAATACGATGAACTCGGTGGAGTGGGGCAGGACTGTCATCCTGGACAGGAAGGAGAGCAGGTAGCCCCCATAGAGCAGGACAAAGAGGGAGCCGGCAAGCTTTCTGTTTGAGTCTGCAAAGGGCTCTTCTTCGTCCCTTGGATTCGGCCAGAAGACCTCCATCACCAGCAGAATCATAAAGCCTCCGATAAAGACAAGGGTGGACACCACGAAGTCCACCTCCAGCAGGGTGCATAGGAAGACAGAGACAGGAATCAAGGTTGCCAGGCTGACGACGACAGGCTTACTCTGCATGGGCATGTTCTTGCCTAGAAGATTGTAGATTTCTATGGAGGAAACGAGGGCGAAGGCAGAGATTGCCAGGTGCAGCAGGATGTGGTGGAAGGGGGTGAAGCACACCACAAGGACAACAAGGGGAACGCCGATGAAAAATGTCAACAATCTGTGTACAAGTTTGCTCATTGAGTATCCTTAGGTTCTCACGTCTCCGAATCTCCGGTCCCGCCGCTGGAAGTCGGATAGGGTGGTCATGAATTCCTCTGCCGTGTAGTCCGGCCACAGTGTGTCGGAGAAAAACAGCTCCGAGTAGGCTGACTGCCACAGCAGGAAGTTGCTCAACCGCTTTTCCCCCCCGGTACGGATGATGAGGTCGGCATCCGGTAGCTCCGGAAGGTCAAAGGCTCCCGCCATGTCCTCCTCCCCTATGTCCTCGCCGCTGGCAATCCGGGGAGCCAGCCTCCTTATGGCCCGCAGAATCTCGTCCCTGCCGCCGTAGTTTATGGCAAGGACGACAGTCATCCTGTTAAAGCCCGCCGTCTCGGCCTCCGCCGCCAGCATCTCCTTCTGGACATCCGCCGGAAGCCGGCCAGTATCACCGAGATGGCGTATCCTGATTCCCTGCTGCCGGTAAAACTTGTATTCGGCGCGCAGATGCCGGGTCACAAGGCCCATCAGATAGCCAACCTCATCCTCCGTCCTCTTCCAGTTTTCAGTCGAGAATGTGTACAGGGTGACATAGCGGACACCAGCATCGACGGCACAGGAGACAATTCTCTTTGCCACCTCCAGCCCCTCCTTATGGCCGGCTGTCCTGGGAAGCCTTCTGCTTTGGGCCCAGCGGCCGTTTCCGTCCATGATGATTCCGACATGTGCGGGAACAGCCGCCCCGCCGGTGACAATGGTAGCCATCAGCCTTCCATTATTTCCTTCTCTTTTTCCTCAAGGATCCTATTGATGTCCTGGATATACCTGTCCGTTGACTTCTGGAGGTCGGACTCTCCTGCCTTCAGGTCATCCTCGGTGATGCTTCCGTCCTTCTGCTGTTTTTTCAGCTCGTCGTTGCCGTCCCTTCGGATGTTTCTGATGGCAACACGACTGCTCTCGGCGGTAGCCTTCGCCTGCTTTACCAGCTCCTTGCGCCGCTCGGCCGTTAGGGGCGGAATCGAGATACGGATGACCTTCCCGTCGTTGGAGGGGTTTAGCCCCAGCTCAGACTTCTGGATGGCTTTTTCAATCTCGCCGATGAGGGACTTGTCGAAGGGCTGAATCACAATCGAACGAGCTTCCGGTATGGAAATAGTGGAAACCTGATTCAGCGGGGTAGGGGTACCATAATAGTCAACCTTTACCCGGTCAAAAATAGAGGCCGAGGCACGACCGGTGCGCAGGGCCTTGTACTCGTCTTTCAATGCCGCGATGGTCTTGTCCATGCGGGCGGTGGTGGTTTCATTTACCGACATTGAACACTCCTCAAAAAGGCCCTGCCGGCGGAGCTAGGCCGCCACCGCCAAGGCCCACAGTCTCAGGCTATGCTCCCAGTTGGTAGGAGACAACCCTTGCGATTGCCAGCTTTGCACCGGCACTCTTACCTATCTCTTCCATTTTCTTGGTTACAGAAACCTTATCGTCCTTGACAAAGGGCTGGTCCATGAAGCAAATCTCAGCAAGGTGCTTGTTCACCTTGCCCTCAACAATGCCCTTCTTGACATTGTCTGGCTTGTCCAGAGCCTCCACCTGCTTGGTAAAGATTTCCCGCTGCTCCTGGATGTATGCGGCATCAACATCCTCCCTCCTGATGTAGGCGGGGGAAAAGGCCGCAATGTGCAGGCAGCAGTCACGGGCGAACTCAACGACATCAGAATTCTTTGCGGCCTCGGCAGGATCCGCACAGACTACGGTAATGACACCGGTCTTTCCGTCGCTGTGGACATAGCCAGCCACGGCTCCGTTAGCAGGAACCTCCACCAGTTCCAGACGACGGACGGTCATATTCTCGCGAATCTTGGTGGCAAGGTCCAGCAGCATGTCGGACAATTCCTGGGTTACCTCAGTGTAGCCATTGGAAATGACGGCTGATGCGATGTCGTTTCCGATCTTCACAAAGTCCTCATTTTTGGCGACAAAGTCCGTCTCACAGGTGAGCTCACAGATAGCTGCCTTGTTCCCCTCAATCTTGATAAAGATGCGTCCCTCCCCGGTCTCCCGGTCGGCGCGCTTGCCGACGGCGGCCAAGCCCTTTTCCTTCAGTAGCTTCTCCGCTGCCGCAGCATCGCCATTGGTCTCAGCCAGCGCCTTCTTGCACTCCATCATTCCGGCACCGGTCTTGTCACGCAGTGCCTTTACATCAGCGGCTTTAATTTCCATATATTCTCCAATCTCACTCGTAAAGCTTGTCCTCATCCACCAGGTCGTTATCGTCCGATGCGGCCACATCTTCCTCCTTGGGCTCGGTGGGGTTGTAGTTGCTATAGTCTATATCGATGACCTCCTCGTCCGGCCTTCTTGAGGCATCGGTAGTAATCTCTTCGTCCTCGTCGTCGAGGTTCTCGCGGATTTCCAGCCGGGCGGTCTCGTTGTCAGCGTCGATGACGGCGTTGGCGATAATCTGGGTGAAGAGGGTTATGGCGCGGATTGCATCGTCATTTCCCGGAATGGGGTAGTCTATTCCCTCCGGGTTGCAGTTGGTATCAACAACGGCTACGATGGGAATTCCCATACGACGGGCCTCTGTTACGGCAATCTGCTCCTTGTGGGTGTCGATGATAAAGATGATGCCGGGCAGCTCCTTCATTTCCTTGATTCCGCCCAGATTCTTTTCAAGCTTCGCCTTTTCCTTCTGAATAGAGGCAATTTCCTTCTTCGTGAGGCTTTCGAAGGTTCCGTCAACCTCCATCTTCTCAAGCTTCTTGAGTCGAAGCAACGATTTCTTGATGGTGGCAAAGTTTGTAAGCATACCGCCAAGCCAGCGATTGTTCACATAGTACATGCCACAGCGCTCAGCTTCCTTGGCGATGGCCTGCTGCGCCTGTTTCTTTGTTCCCACGAACAGCACTGACTTTCCAGCGACTGTCGCCTTGCGTACAGCCTCGTATGCATCCTTGATGGACACGATGGTCTTCTGCAAGTCTATGATGTGAATTCCGTTCCGCTCTGCAAAGATGTACTTCTTCATGCGGGGATCCCAACGCTTGACCTGGTGCCCAAAATGCACGCCAGACTCAAGCAGACTCTTCATGGTTACTACTGCCATGACACACTCCTTCCCGGAAACCTGCGACCTTAAAAGCCTTGGGTCTCCTCCAGACTCTGTTTCTCGCGGCGCAGCACCTTTGGCTACGCCCGGAAGATTCGGCGGCTGCCGGAACCCAAGCCCCGGCCAACTGCAGACAGGGTTACTCCATGCTGATGAGGGAGTAACCCTGCTCCTTTAACATATCATATAATTCAAAGAGTGGCAAGCCTATCACAGTGCTGCTTGTCCCCTCGATCCTCCGAATAAAGTAGGAGCCGAAGCCCTGTATCCTGTAGCCTCCGGCGACGTTGTGCCACTCTCCGGTGGAGATGTACCAGTCAATCTCCTCTTGGGAGAGGGTGGCGAAGGTTACATCCGTCCTGGCTGTCCGTGTGGCCAAGTACTTGAGCCTGCCATTGTACAGGGCCATGGAGGTGATGACTGTATGGGTTCTGCCAGAGAAACCTTGGAGGAAGCGCACTGCCTCGTCAATGTCGGCGGGCTTTCCATAGACTCTTCCGTCCATGACCATGGTGGTGTCCGCCCCCAGAATCCAGGGCACCTCCTGCCGTGCGGGAAGGGCCTTCGAGACGTATTCAACTTTTTTTGACGCCAAGTACTCAGAGATTTTCTCCGGCTGGATACCGTCCAACTCCGACTCGTCAATCTCAGGTATGATTACCTGGAAGGGGATGCCGAGGCTTCTGAGGGTTTCCTGTCGGCGGGGCGATCCTGATGCTAGAATGATAGGTTCCATAACTGCTCCTTACTTGACATTTCAGCTAAATATCTATATGCTACATTCGCCTGAGAGATTAGCTCATTTGGATAGAGCGTCGCCCTCCGGAGGCGAAGGTGGCAGGTTCGAATCCTGTATCTCTCATTTCCCAATGAAAAAGGACGCTTTCCAGCGTCCTTTTTCATTTGCCACCTCTTATTTGGATGCCCCAGTCAACTGGCGCAACAGGTCGAGCGCCTGCCGCCGCACGGTGTGATTCAGGCTGTGGTTGGAGGCGATTGCGGAAATCGACTCAATCATGGGGGTCTTGTCCTCGACGGTATCCGCAAGTTTCTCATACGCAAAGAGAATCTCCAGGGCCAGGCTGCTGGTGGGGTTCAGTGTGGCGTACTTCTTCTGGACCCAGATGATGGTCGCGACGACCTCGTCCTGCTCGTTGATTCCAATGTTGCCGAGGCTGCGGACCGCAGCGGTGACGACCATGGGCTCGTTGTCCGCCAGGGCGGTCTTCACGAGGATGGTCTTGGCCTCCTCTGTCTTCACCTCGCCCAGAAGGTCGCATGACTTCGCGCGAACATCGGGGAAGTTGTTCATAAGGCGTCCGTTGGTGCGGGACTGGGTGGAGACTCCCTCTCCTGCCAAGGACTCCAGGACGTACATGATGTCGGGGCTGGTACGCCCGCCGGAAATGGCTGACTCGATGTATTGAAGGGAAACAAGCTTGTTGTCCCTGTCATCAGTGTCCGCCAGCTCACGGATGATGACATCCTCTACGCTGCTCAAGTACTCTTGTTCGACCGTCGTCTCCTGCTGCTGGGCGAGGGCAAAACTGGCAAAAAGCAATCCAACACAAAGAAGCAAAAGAAACTTTGCTGACTTCATTCAATATCCTCCTAAAACCAGATTCTATTACTATAATACATAGGATTCAAAAAATCAATCTTAATAATCAATCAAAATCACAATGTATCAAGTTTTAACAACCATCTGCCGTCTATTTTCTCAAAAGTGTAGAAGACTATGTCCCTGTTCTCCTGCACCTGCACGGCCTTTACCATCGTGTCCGAGATATACCGTATCTCGTCTACATGGTGTCCGGAGCGGGACGGCACGAAGATGTACTTGAAGTAGTCCCGCAGGCTGGAAATTTTGAGGCCCTTCACGGGCAACTTCTTGGCGACCTCGCTCAGGTGGGCCGGATTTGCCCAGTACGCCCTCGACTCCGGAGACACATACTCCAGCCACTTGGCGTAGTTGCCTGTCTTCATAATGTCGGCAAGCCTGTCTATAGTCTCTAGGACATCCTCCTTGTCCTTCATGAAGGTGTCCATCGTGACGCTAGCCCAGTTACCCAGCGCCTCCGTAGACCTCAAGAACTCCTGCTCCTCAGGAGTGAGCTCCTTTTTCGGTGGCTCCGGCTCTGGCTCAGGTACCGGTTCGGGCTCCACGACGGACTTCGGCTCAACGGCAGGCTCCGGAGCCACCTTGGTCAGGGGGGGCTCCTCCACAGCCATCGGCACCTCGTCCGGAGGTATGGTCGTCGCGCATCCGGCAACAAGAAAGATGATGAAAGTTATTAAAAACGATAAATTCTTCATGGAACAACTGTACCACTCTTTACCTTTTTGGTCAAATATAATAGTGTAAAAACATGAAGATTGCGGTGTTTCCCGGTTCATTTGATCCGCCCACATACGGCCACCTTGACATCATAGGGCGTGCCAGTTCCATCTTTGACCAGCTACATGTCGTTGTCGCCGTGAACAAGGGGAAGTCATGCCTGTTCTCTGCGGAGGAGCGGGTAGAGATGCTTCGGAGCTTGGCTTCCCCTTGGGAGGGGGTGCGGGTGGACACCTGGAATTCTCTCGTCGTTGACTATGCGAAGAAGGTCGGGGCGGCGGCCCTAATACGGGGTGTCCGGAACGCACTGGACTTCTCTTATGAGTTTGACCTCTCCCTGCTCAATCGGGGCCTGGCCCTCCATGTGGAGACGGTCTTCCTGCCCGCTGACCCCAGGCACCTTGCCCTGAGCTCCACTGCCGTCAAGGAACTGGCCTGTTTTGGGGGGGATATATCCTCCATGGTGCCTCCTGCCGTGGCTGAGCTCCTACTGGAGAGAATCAGCATGCGGGTCAGGTGAGCGATCTTTATGACATTTGAACATTTTATGTCATTTTACCGTTGACAAAAACCATTTAAATGATATAATGCATTGACAGCCTAGGGAAGAATGTTGTATCTTGACTGGGTATTAAATTCCACCAATTATATTGAGAGGTTGATATATGGCAGTTCCTAGAGCGAAAACGTCAAAGGCCCGTACCCGCAGGCGGCAGGCAATCAACATGAAGTTGACCGCCCCGAACCTTGTTGAGTGCGGCAATTGCGGAAACCTGGCAATGCAGCACCGTGTATGTCCCAAGTGCGGGTTCTACAAGGGACGCCAGGTGATTATTCCTGAGAGCAACTAAGAGAGGAGTGAACCATGGACGAGTTGTTTGTTAAGATTCAGAAGTTGATTGCGGAGAAATTGGAGATTGAGGAGGACAAGATTACCCTCGAGTCATCCTTCCGCGGGGACTTGGGTGCCGACAGCCTGGACACCTACGAGTTGGTGTATGCCATCGAGGAGGAGATGGGCGTGAAGATTCCCGACGACCAGGCTAACGGCTTCGTGACCGTCAAGGATGCCTACGACTTCATCAAGTCCCAGCAGGCTTGATGCTTGACGACAGGGGTTCTGCCTGGAGCCGGGTAGAACCCTTTTTTGTTCTGAGACCATGTTAAAAAAAATTTCGAGCCTTATCCTCAATACAGGCAAGTTGCCTCCGAAAAGAAAGGGGTTGCTCATGGAGTTCTCCAGACAGAATTCCATATTGTTCAATGACTTGCTGTTGCTTGACTTGGCATTTCACCACCGTTCCTTTTCCAACGAGGGGGGGGCAGGGAACCGGCGCTACAACAACGAGCGGCTGGAATTCCTTGGCGATGCTGTGCTTGGCATGGTAACGGCTGCCTACTTGTACGAGTCCATGCTGGAAAAGCCGGAGGGGGACTTGGCCCGGATAAAGTCGGTAGTTGTGTCTGAGGGCACTCTGGCTCCCATAGCGAGGGCTATTGGCGTGCCCAAGTGCCTCGTGCTGGGCAGGGGGGAGGAGGTTTCCGGAGGACGGGAGAAGAGAGCCATCTTAGCGGACGCCATGGAGGCGGTTATCGGTGCCTATTACCTTGACTCAGGCTACCAGGCTGCGGAGTCCCTCGTTCTGCGGCTCATTGTGCCTGAAATTGAGAAGGTTCTGCAGAACAAGCACCACCGCGACTACAAGACCCTCCTGCAGGAATATTATCAGAAGGCCCGTAAGTCATGTCCTGAATACCAACTGGTAAGGCGGACAGGTCCCGACCACGACAGGACATTCTGGGTATCGGTCCGACTGGGGGCCGTGACCTACGGGCCTGCAGCCGGCAAGAGCAAGAAGGCCGCCGAGCAGGCTGCCGCTGCCATGGCTTGGGCGGAGGTTGGAGGGGAGGATCATCCGCCCCACGGGTGATTCCTTGTCATGGAAATCTGGTTTGATATATCTGTCCTTCATTGGGGGATAAACTGACTTCCCTCAAAGGAGTTCACGATGGAATATTGAATGTGAAATTCAGGAGTATCCATTGGTTTCTCCGCAGTCATTTAGCCTGTTGCAGGAATGTCGGGAAGATGGAATTCAAGGAGCGGATATGGAATAAATCAGAGATGTAAATTACAAGGTGAAGTATAATGGTTCTGAACCTATGGCCTGATTACTGGCTGCATCTACAAGTGCATAGTGGGACGGTACGAGGGGGAGATCGTATACGGCAACTTTTAGGCAAAGCAGGAAAAAGAACTTGAATTAATTGATATTGTTTTGAGCGATTATATAAAATCCAACCCAACAGATAAAAAATGTCCGTACTGCGGTGCTCCAATTACAAAGGATATTGTCGAAGGAGCAGGAAGCGCAGGGTTGCACCGGCTGCCGAGCAGGTGCTGGAATGCGGCTTTCCCCTGGATTCCAACAATCGGATTGTCGGGCTTGCTGTGTTCCCTTCCAGACAAAAAGAAGCCGCTCGGCAGAACCAAGCGGCTTTGGGCGCTGAGAGGATCGAACTCCCGACATTTTGGGTGTAAACCAAACGCTCTCCCAGCTGAGCTAAGCGCCCGTCATGCCCAGAAATATACCATCCAACGGGAAAAGTGTCAAGCCATGCCGCCTGTTTTTTTCTCATTCCTCCATGGAATTCACCTCGTCCACAGGGAACAGGTAGCTGTCCTGCAGCTTCAGGGAGAAGAAACCGGACTCCTCCATGGTGCTGGTCGCAGGGATGAGGAGGGAATACACCAAGGTCTGATAGCCTTGAGCCGTGATGGTTATGGTGAAGGGAAATTCCTGTGTCAGCCCAATCTCTGCGGCGGGAATGGGAGCCGGCTTGAAGGTATAGGTTCCCTTGGCCGGCCGGTAGGTGAGGGTAGGATTCTCCCAGGAGGCATCCTCCATGGCAACCAGCTGGCCGTTGGCGGTGAGCTCTATGTGGACATCAGTCAGGGGCTCGAAGGTGTGGCCGTCGTAGACGGCTCCAAGGAAGACTGGGAACACGAAGGCGGGGCTCGTCCGCCCCAGGTCGTTGTGCTTGCGCTGCTGGTGATAGGGGCGCTTGGCGGAGCTGACCACCCTCATCCCGTCGATGATCATGGCGTCGATGTCCGCCTTCAGCTGGCCGTCCAGGGCAAGGGTGGCATACCGCATGCCCCGCCCGGAAATCACGTACTTTGGCTTGATCCGGTTGAGGACATAGCATACAGTGTCCAGGCGGCAGTTCTCGCAGCTGCAGGTGAGGAAGGTGTTCTGCGCATTGGAAAATTCGTCATACAATGCATTGGTGCAGTCTGTGACATAGGTCTCCATGATGTTGATTATTTTCAAAGCTGGCCTCCAAATCAGATTATGCTATCGCATGGAACAGGATGCTGTTTCATGTCGTGGAAAAGAATTTTGTGCTGCTCCAATGGTAGGGCCGCTTCGCCACGTTGATGGCTCTCATGCCCGCAATTATGGTGCTGTCTATGTCTGCCTTTGCCTGTCCGTTGAGGGAGAGGCTTGTGTGGGTGACTCCCCTGCCTGACACGACATATTTGGGAGGTATAAGGTTCAGGACATAGCAGATGGTCTCCAGGCGGCAGTTTTCGCAACTGCAGGTCACAAACGACCTGCTGGTGGCAGAAATTTCATCATACAAGGCGTTGGTGCGCCTGGTGACATAAGGAACCATCATATTCTGTACTTTCAATCGCAACCTCCGAATCTGGTCAATGTGTCGTATTCCCATTATAATTAAAATCGAGGAATCTGGCAATAATCTTGTCCGCATTCCCGTGGCCATCAGGCTCCTTCACCGCCACACGGATCTTCCGCAGGCTGCCGGTGAAGGAGGTTACCGTCTGGCTTGAGAACACAGTGGAACTTTGGGAGAAGGGAAGCTCCTCGCCGCAAATCCACAGGTCGCTCTCAAAGGAAATCCGCTCCGGTATGTCGATGAGGACATGGGTAGCTGGCACTGCCAGAGATTCTGCCAGCTCCTCCTCAGCCTGGTGGCGACGCTGCAAGCTCTCCAGCTGACGGTGGAAGGGATTCTCCGAGTCAAACTTGATTTCCGCCACCACCTTGTACAGCTGCCGCTGTGCAACTCCTTGTGCCAGAATGATTTCTGGGAAGGCTCCCTGGGGAATGGCCTGCAGGAGGCGGTGGATGCCCTGGTCGTCCTGCTGGTACAGTTCTTCCGGGGCAACAAGGTTTTTGGACAGGGCGGCGTAGAGGGCCTTTTTCATCATGGCGGTGGCGATTCGCACCTGACGGTGCCAGTACACCGAGCGGTACATCAGGTACTTGGAGAACAGCAGGTTTTCCACCGAAAGGATGGCAGCGGAGTCCAGCATGATTCCCCGCTCCTTGTGGGGCTGCAGCTGGTCCAGGGTGAACTCCGTGTCCTGGATGCCGTAGGGAACGCCGCAATAGTAGGCGTCCCGGTTCAGGTAGTCCAGCTTGTCCGGGTCCAGCACGCCGGAGAGAAGCCTGCGGTAGAAGAGGGTCTGCGGGTCCGTGGTGGGGATGGTGGTGTCGATGATGGCGGCCACCTGGTGGGGGTCACCGCCGGCCTTGGCGATGCACCGGGCAATGTCGTCCCCCAGCACGGTTCGGCCGGACAAGACCTCGTGCTCCTCCAGGGGGAGCTCCTTCAGGGAGTGGGTGTAGGGAAAGTGGCCGATGTCATGGAAGAGGGCGGCGGCATACCAGGAGGAGCGGCCGGTGGAAGTGATCCAGTCCGCCCCCCGCTGCTCCAGACGCTCCAGGATGCGCCGTGCAAGCTCGTAGACTCCCAGGGAATGTCCTGCCCTGGTGTGGACGGCCCCCGGATACACCAGCTCCGTTGGCCCCAGCTGGCGAATCCTGCTGAGCCGCACAAAGTCTGGTGTGGTAAGGGCTGCCGCCAGCTCCTCCGGCAGGTAGATGTGCTTCCACAGGGGGTCACGGATTGCCCTGAGCTCCATCCTACTGGCCTCCGGCACGGGTATAGGCTGCAAGGCCACCGGCCTTGATAATGTCCCTGCTGCGCTGGGCCATGGTGTTCGTTCCGATGATGGTTCTGGTGCCTCCAGCCCCGGTGACGGTGATGGAGAAGTCGGCTCCATCGTCAATTGCTGCGGCCAGGTTGGTGAGCTCCAGGGTGTCCCCTTCCTGGATGGTGTCGTAGTCGGCGGGATTGGCAAAGGTGATGGGGATGATGCCGTAGTTGATGAGGTTGGCCTGGTGGATGCGGGCAAAGGACTTTACCAGCACCACACGGACTCCCAGGTACATGGGACCCAGTGCGGCGTGCTCGCGGGAGGAGCCTTGGCCGTAGTTCTCGCCGCCCACCACCACGCAGCCGGAAAATCCGTTCTTTTCGGCCTTGGCATAGAAGTTCTCGTCGATGCGCTCAAAGGTAAACTTGGATATTTCAGGGATGTTGGAGCGGAAGGGCAGCACCTTTGTTCCTGCCGGCATGATGTCGTCGGTGGACACGTTGTCTGCGGCCTTCAGCAGCACCGGCAGCTTGAGGCTGGGCTGGAAGGCAGGGGAGGCGGGACAGGGCTTGATGTTGGGGCCCCGCACAATCTCCACGGCCTGGGCTTCCTGCTGGTCCAGCGGAGCGATGAGAAGGCTGTCGTCGGTGGCGGCTCCCGTAATGTCCGCCTGGGTGAGGCCGCAGAGCCCGCCGTCCAGCAGAGACTGCCGCCCCTTCTCTGTGAGGCAGGGGTCGCTGTAGTCCAAGGTGGTGGCGTCGGTGATGACACCGGTGATGGCGGCGGCGGCGGCAGTCTCAGGAGACACCAGGTACACCTGGGCATCGGCAGTGCCGGAGCGTCCCTTGAAGTTGCGGTTGAAGGTCCTCAGGGACACACCCTCCGTGTTAGGGGCAAAGCCCATACCGATACAGGGGCCGCAGGCACTCTCCAGAATGCGGAAGCCCGCCCGGATCAGGTCTCCCAGGATGCCGGCCCTTTCTGCCATCAGCAGGGTGGTGCGGCTTCCGGGGGAGATGCCCGCCTCCACGCCGGGGGCGATGCGCTTGCCACGGACGATGGCGGCCACCGCTGCCAGGTCGTCCAGGGAGCTGTTGGTGCAGGATCCGATGCAGACCTGGGTGACAGGCTTTCCCGCCTCGCTGGCAACCTCGGCCACAGCATCGGGGGAGTGGGGGCGGGCGGCAAGGGGCTTGAGGCTGCTGAGGTCGATTTCGATCAGCTTGTCGTATTCAGCGCCCTGGTCAGCCTGCTGCTGGCTCCATTCGGCACCACGGCCCATGGCCTCCAGAAAGGCTCTGGTGGTGGTGTCGGAGGGGAAGATGCTGCAGGTGGCTCCCAGCTCGGCTCCCATGTTGGTGATGGTGGAGCGCTGGGGAACGGTGAGGCTTTCCACGCCGCTGCCGAAGTACTCGTAGATGGCACCTACGCCTCCCTTTACGGTTTCCCGCCGCAATACCTCCAGAATCACGTCCTTGGCACCCACACCCTTGCGGAGGCTGTCGGTAAGCCTCACGCCGTAAATCTTGGGCATGGCCAGATGGAAGGCCCCGCCACCCATGGCAACGGCCACGTCAAGGCCACCTGCACCGATGGCAATCATGCCGATGCCGCCGCCGGTGGGGGTGTGGGAGTCGGAGCCCAGCAGTGTCTTTCCGGGCTTGCCGAAGCGCTCCAGATGAACCTGGTGGCAGATGCCGTTGCCGCAGCGGGAGAACCACAGGCCGTACTTGGCGGCGATGCTCTGGAGGTAGCGGTGGTCGTCCATGTTGCGGAAGTCGGTCTGGAGGGTGTTGTGGTCGATGTAGGACACGGAAAGCTCTGTGCGGACCCGGGGAATGCCGATGGTCTCGAACTGCAGGTAGGTCATGGTGCCGGTGGCGTCCTGGGTGAGGGTCTGGTCGATGCGGATGGCAATGTCCGCTCCCCGCTGGATGGGCTTTCCGGGGGTAAACTCAGTGTCAGGGCAGGCCTCCTTTACGATGTGGGCCTGTAAAATCTTTTCTGCCAAGGTCAATGCCATTGTATTCTCCTCTGTAGCTGATGGCCGGCGGGATGTACCGCTGGTGGCGGAAAACCGGCGCCTCGAATTTCAGTGATATTGTAGCGTTTTTATGGGGCTTTTACAAGGATGGGCGGAGCGGGGAGCCTGTCTGTTGGGGAAGGACTTCCCGTGGCTTGCAGGAGTCCGGTAAAATCTTGAAGAAAGGTATGATTTGTACATTTTAAATCTTGGAGAAACATCTGTTTGGTGATATATTGATGTTGAAGAAAGTTCATGGGCTCAAGTCATACAGCAGGGGACTTGCAAGACAAATTGTTGATAGACAAGACATTATGGTTACTCCAAATGAAAAAGTTATAATAGGTGTTCCGGGTTCTAGGATGAGCAGATTTGCACAGCAGGATGTTGAAAATACAGGAGGATTAATGTTGAATGACATAGACTTAATTTTAAAGTTAAATAAAACCAGATTAAGGAGTAATATAATCATGGATGATATTTTCTATATGAGTTCTAAAAATGTGAGTATAAAGGATATTAATAAAATTGTTAAGAGGATGAACGTAAAAAGTACATTTATGTCTAAAACATCAGAGGTAATAGAGATTGAGTATTCTGACAGCGTTGTAGCAAGTTGGTTTTGCATGAGGTTGGATGATTTTCAAGAAGTAGAAGATAAGAAATTTTTGATTGAAAATCAAATAAAATCCATTTTTTGCATCTCTCATCATTCAAACAACTTTCCATCTATACTACCTCATTTAAAAATGATGCTACAAGAGTATGATGGATGGATTGGAAATGATGAAGAAGGTTTTCAACCTTGTTATGATATGAGAAATATAGATTTATTTCATTAGAGGGGTTTTGGAAACTATCAAAGTAGCCAAAGGAGGATGCATACAATGGAGGACAATGAAATGCTAATCTCAAAATTTGCAACTTATAATGATGATGACAAGGTTACAGAGATGGAAGAACAGTATAATATTATATTGCCTAGTCAATATAAGTCGTTCCTATCTAAGTATAATGGTGGATATACACCGAAAACCAAGTTTAAAATTGGAAAAATTGCTTCAGACATACGTGGCTTCTATGGTATAGGGAATGTTAAATTAAGTTTTAGTGGCATTGAGTTGGGAGAATGGGTGGATAGAGGTTTTTTACCTATAGCCAGTGATTCATTTGGAAATTATCTTTTAATTGGATTGGATAATAATAATTATGGAAAAATTTTTTTCTGGGATCACGAAGCAGAAAATCCAATGGATTATTTGGTAGAAAATTTAGATACATTCATTAAATGTTGTAAAAGCAAGCCAATCAGTGCTGCGTCTAGGCTTTCAATAAAAGAGAGAGAGGAGGCATTAATTGCAAAAGGTCGAGGCGATATCATCACGGATGCTTTGCGGCAGATGTGGCAATCTGAAATTGACAAGTATGAAGACATGGTTCAAGAAGAAGTGACCATAGATTGAAATATATTTCTCTACCCACTTGTATAGTGCCTATCATAAATATTGATTTATATTTATGAGGGCTTAAGGCAAAGTCTTAGGCAATAGATGTCGCTTAAGAAGCAATTGGTAGACATTAGAACCTCCAACTGCCTCAATCCCAAATGGTTTTCCTACTTCCAGGGTCTATTCCTTTCCCGATGGGACCGGGTGGCCTGCATTTCCCCAGTGAGCAGGAAAAGGATGCCTATATCATCAGTGCGGTTCATCCCACAGACCACAACGAGGAAGCCTGTCCGTGCCGCATTTCTTGAAAATTCAGAATCTATTCCAAAAAGTTGCATAATTTACTAAGTTTTCGGAATGAATTCCAAAAATTTGTTGATTTTAGGACTTTTTCGGAATATAATCTATTTTATGAGCGACGTAGATACATCCACCATGAGAATCGACCGCAATGAATATCTAGGGCGGCTTTGGAATCTGAGGGGAAAAAAACTCATCAAGATTGTGACGGGAATCAGGCGGTGCGGAAAGTCAACGGTTTTGGAGATGTTTCGTGACGGCCTGCTGCGGGAGGGCGTGTCACAGGAGCAGATTGTCTTCATCAATTTCGAGGACTATGAGCATAAGGCACTGCGGAATCCTGACAATCTGTATGCCCATGTCAAAAAGCTATTGACACCAAAAATGAATTACCTCTTCTTTGACGAGGTGCAGCGGGTGGAGAATTTTCCGGAGGTGGTGGACAGTCTCTACATCAGGGACAATGTTGACCTGTATCTGACGGGCTCCAACTCCTCCTTGCTCTCAAGTGAAATCGCGACCCTTATCAGCGGCCGCTACGTGGAGATACCGATGCTGCCCTTTTCCTTCAAGGAATTCACCGGGGCGGTGGGCATGGAGATACAGCTTCCCTCGGCATACCGGTTGTATGTTGAGACCAGCTCCTTTCCCTATGTGCTGGAGCTTTTGGACACCCCGCAGGAAATTCACGCCTATCTTGAGGGAATCTACAATACCATTCTGGTGAAGGACATCATCGACAGAAAGAGGATTGCAGACTCACGGGTTTTCCAGCGTGTGACGCAATTTGTCTTTGACAACATTGGCCTTGAGCTTTCCCCAAAGAAGATTGCGGACACCCTCACCTCCAACGGCAGGAAGACAGACTCCAAGACAATAGAAAAATACGTTGCCGCCCTTGAGGAAAGCTTTATCGTGTATCGTGCCGGACGCTACAACATCAAGGGAAGGGAATACCTGAAGAGCCTGGAAAAATACTACGTGGCGGACATCGGGCTGAGGAACTATATGCTGGGGAAAAAGTCCATGGATGTGGGCCACATCCTGGAGAATGTCGTCTACCTTGAGCTGCGTCGGCGGGGATATGCCGTGTATGTGGGGAAAATCGATGCCATGGAGGTTGATTTTGTGGCCCAGGATAGCCAGGGGAACACCTACATCCAGGTGGCCGCCTCGGTGCGGGAGCCCCAGACCCTGCAGCGGGAGCTGCGTCCACTCCAGGCAATACGGGACAACTATCCCAAGCTCCTCCTTACCCTTGATGATGACCCGGAGGCGGACTACCAGGGCATCCTCCGCAGGAACGCCTTGCAGTGGCTTGTGGAGGGGTGAGGTCAGTTCATTTCAGTCTGTGGAAGGCAGGAGTAGTGATTCATTGTAATATAGTGAAGACCTGCCAAAAGAAACCCTTGTGCTGGGGACACATCCAGTGAAAAAGACCAATAGCAATAAACCTGCTACACCCTTTTCAATCCTACCTCGAAATAAAAACCGCACAAATCTCACACTCGCTTGGAGTGGGATAAAAAGGGCCGCAGGCTCTTTCTCCTGCGGCCCTTCCCTGTGGCTGGGGTCAGGTCGGCTTTGAATTTCGATGTCAGGCCGACTCAAAGGTTTGCTGTCAGGCAGATTTCTGGTCCTCCAGCAGGCAGGTGGCCTCCACCCTGTTGCTCTCCACCATCTCCTTGGTGATGGTGAGGCTGCGTCGGCCGGGAATGGAGGGAATCTCGAACATCACATCAAGGAGCATCTTTTCCACGATTGCCCGAAGCCCCCGCGCGCCGGTCTTGTGCTTGATGGCAGTCTCGGCGATGGCGTCTATGGCACCGTCGCTGAACTCCAGGTCCACGTTGTCTATGGCGAAGGAGGTCTGGTACTGCTTGGTGATGGCATTCCTCGGCTCGGTGAGGATAAGCTTCAGGTCGTCCTTGGTCAGCTCCTTCAGGGCCACAGAGATGGGCATGCGCCCGATGATCTCAGGAATCAGGCCGAACTTGACCAGGTCGTCGGGAATCACCTTGTTCAGCAGCTCGGCCTTGGCATCCTCGTCCATGTCCTTGGTGCTGCTGCCAAAGCCCATGGTCCGCTCGGCCACCCGTGCCTCGATGATGCTGTCCAGCCCCACGAAGGCGCCGCCGCAGATGAACAGGATGTTGGTGGTGTCTATCTCCAGCATCTCCTGGTTGGGATGCTTGCGGCCTCCCTGCGGCGGGACGCTGGCCTTTGTCCCCTCGATGATTTTGAGCAGGGCCTGCTGTACGCCCTCTCCGGACACGTCCCGGGTGATGGAGGTGTTCTCGGACTTGCGGGCAATCTTGTCGATCTCGTCGATGAAGATGATGCCCCGCTGGGCCTCGGCGATGTTGCCGTCGGCGGCATTGATGAGCTTCAGCAGCACGTTTTCCACGTCCTCGCCTACGTAGCCGGCCTCGGTGAGGGTGGTTGCGTCAGCGATGGCAAAGGGAACCTTCAGCCGCTGTGCAAGGGTCTTTGCCAGCAGGGTCTTGCCGGAGCCGGTAGGACCGATCAGCAGGATGTTCGACTTCTCCAGCTGCACGTCGCTGTCAGCGCTCTTGGGCATGGCCATACGCTTGTAGTGGTTGTACACCGCCACCGCCAGGGCCTTCTTGGCATAGTCCTGCCCGATGACATACTGGTCCAGGTAGTCCTTGAATTCCCTCGGCGTCGGCACGTCGTCCAGCTCGATGGGCTCAAGCTCCTGCCCCTCGTCCTCCAGTATGCTCTGGCAGACGGCCACGCACTGATTGCAGATGTAGATGTCGTTGGGGCCCGCCACCATGCGGCGGCTCTGGTCGGCGCTCTTGCCGCAGAATGAGCAGAAGTTTCCATTATTTCTTCGCGCCATGTTCCCTCCTGGGCAGGATCTGGTCCACGATGCCGTAGTCCAGAGCATCCTGGGCGGACATGTAGAAGTCACGCTCCATGTCTGCCTCCACGATGTCGGCGGTCTTGCCGGTATGCGAGGCAAAGTAGTCTATGGTCAGCCGCTTGAGCCGCTTGATCTCCTTTGCCTGGATGGAGATGTCAGACGCCTGTCCCTGCACGCCTCCCCAGGGCTGATGGATCATCACCCGGGAGGAGGGCAGGGCGAAGCGCTTGCCCGGAGTCCCGCTGGCCAGGAGGATGGCGGCCATGCTGGCGGCCTGTCCCAGGCAGATGGTCTGGGTGTCGCACTTGATGGACTGGATGGTATCGTAGATGGCCAGTCCCGCAGTGACGGATCCCCCCGGCGAGTTGATGTACAGGCTGATGTCCTTCTCCGAGTTCTGGGAGTCCAGGAAGAGAATCTGCGCCACCACTAGGTCGGCGCTCATGTCATGAATCTCTCCGTCGATGAAGATTATCCTGTCCTTCAGCAGTCGGGAATAGATGTCGTAAGCCCGCTCGTGGCCGCCGCTCTGCTCCACGACCATGGGTACCATGGTATTCATTCTTTCGTTCATGTCTTGTCCTCATTGACCAAGGCGGCTCATCTTTTGAACAGGTCTGCGAAGGCCATCTTGTCACCCTTGGTGACCTTCACCTGGCTGAACAGCTCCTTGTACAACTTTTGCTCCTTGGTGTCATCTATAAGATACTCTTTTGAGCGGGGGGCCGCATAGTGCTTTTTTACCTCTTCCACGGAAACCCCCGACTTTTCGGCGATGCTCTCCATCTCCTTCTCGATTTCCTCCGGGGTGACGGTGATGTTGCGGTCCTTTAGCAGGCTCTCCACGATGATACGGCTCTTGAGCATCTTTTCGGCGTCGCCGGTCCACTCGGTGAGCATGGTCTCCTTGCTCTGGCCGCTGGATGCCACCAGCTTGTCCAGCTGGTCGCTGGTGGTGCCGAACTGCTGTGCCATCATGCGCCAGCGGTGGTCAAGCTCGGCCTGTACCATGGATTTGGGCAGGTCGAATTGGTACTTCTCCACCAGCTGCTCCAGCAGGGAATTCGACTTGATCTCGTCAACCCGGCGGTCCCTGATGGCCTCCATGTTCCTCTTGATGTCGGCCTTCATGTCCTCCAGCGTGCTGTACTTTTCGTTCACGTCCTGGGCCAACTCGTCGTCCAGGTCCGGGAGATTGCGCACCTTCAAGGCGGTGAGCGTCACCTTGATTCTCTTGGTGGTTCCCGCCAGCTCCTTGTCCTCAAAGTCAGCCTTGTACTCCTTGGTGATTTCCTTTGTCTCTCCCTTCTTCATGCCGATGATGTCGTCGTCGAATTTGAAGATGTTCTGGCCGCTGCCGACGGTGAATACAAAGTCCTGCCGCTGGGTACCCTCCAGCTCGGCTCCGTCATCCCCCAGCTCGCAGTAGCTGACGGTGGCGATGTCGTCCTTGGCGGCCGCCTCGTCGTCCTTCTTGTCAAGCACCATGGCGTTGCGCTCCCGGATCTGCTCCAGCTCCTTGTTCAACTCGGCCTCGCCGACCTCCACCACCGGCTCATTGATGGTGATGCCGTCGAGACTGTCGATCTTGACAGTGGGGAAGATGTCGTAGGTGACAGAAAAGGTCAGGTCCTTTGCCACGTCCAGTACTGGTGCCTCCTCCATGGTGGGCTGGGTATAGGGCAGGGGCCGCTCGTCGATGGACTCGAAGATCTCTCCCAAGGCCTTTTCAATCAGGTCGGCGGCAGCATCCGCCCGCAGTGCCTCTCCATATTTCCGCTCCAGGACGGAGGCAGGGACCTTCCCCTTGCGGAAGCCGGGAATCTGGACGCTCTTGGCGTACTTTGCCACGGATTCGGCATAGCCTGCGGCCACGTCCTTCTTTGCGATGGTGACTGTCAGCCTTACCGCTGAATTCTCCAGTTTGGTAATCTCCTTTGTTACTTTCACGACTGGTTTCCTCATGAATAAAAATATCAGTTCATGCCGGCCCGCACACGGCCTGCAAAAGCTGCGAAAAAAAAAGGCGATTCAGATTACTCCGAATCGCCTGAGAGCGGGAAACGGGAGTCGGACCCGCGACATCGACCTTGGCAAGGTCGCGCTCTACCACTGAGCTATTCCCGCAAGATTTCGTGGGGCTAAAGCACTGCATCCCTGGTCACGCACCTGAAAAAGGATGCGAGAGAAGGGACTTGAACCCTTACGCCTAGGGCACCAGATCCTAAGTCTGGCGTGTCTGCCAATTTCACCACTCTCGCCCGTACTGGGTATCGGTGTTTAACCTCTCGATGGTCAGCAGTCTACCACAAGGTAATTTTTTTGTCAACGGTATGGCTCCTTTTTTTCAAAATTTTCTCATCGAAGTCGGTGCGGCCTAGGTTGATTGTATGTCCGTTCCATGGTATTACATAGTCTATGGGCGGCACGCATTCCAATCAACATCAGATCGACATGACAGAAGGCCCCATCCTGCCAAAGCTTTTGGGCTTTTCAATCCCGCTGGTCCTCTCCGGCATGATGCAGCTGCTGTTCAATGCAGCCGACGTGATTGTGGTGGGCCGCTTCGCCGGGGAGAATTCCCTGGCGGCGGTGGGGGCAACCGGAGCCCTCATCAACCTGATGGTAAACTTCTTTATAGGGCTCTCTGTGGGAGCCAATGTGGTGGCGGCACATTTTTTCGGGGCGGGCAGGAGGGACCAGGTGGAGCAGACGGTGCATACGGCTGTGCTGACGAGCCTTTGCAGCGGGCTGGTGCTGACGGTGGCAGGAATTTTTGGGACGGGGTTTATTCTCCGATTTATGCAGGTTCCGCCGCAGGTTCTCGGTCTGGCCGGCCTGTACCTGAAGGTGTACTTCGCCGGGATAACGGCCTCTATGGTGTACAACTTCGGGAGCGCCCTGCTGCGGGCCAAGGGAGACACCCGCCGCCCCATGTTCTATCTGCTGTATGCCGGGGTGTTGAACGTGGTGCTGAACCTGGTCTTCGTCATCGTGCTCGGAATGGACGTGGTCGGCGTGGCGCTTGCCACGGTCATCTCCCAGTGTGTCTCCGCCGCCCTGGTGATCTGGGTGCTGCTGGGAGAGGAGGGGGAATTCCGGCTGGATTTGCGGCGGCTTCGAATCGAGCGGGACATCCTCATAGGGATTGTGCGGGTCGGGGTTCCCGCCGGCTTCCAGGGGATGGTGTTCTCCCTGTCCAATGTGGTGATCCAGTCAGCCGTGAACGGATTCGGCGCCCTGGTCGTTGCGGGCAGCTCCGCCGCGTCCAACATCGAGGGCTTTGTCTATGTGGCTATGAACGGGTTTGCCCAGGGAGCCTTGACCTTCTCCTCCCAGAATCTGGGCGCAGGAAGACTGGACCGGGTGCGGCGGGCCCTTGCGGTGTCCTTCCCGGCGGTGCTGGTGGCGGGAGTTGCGGTGGGCGGCCTGGTCTTCCTGTTCCGGGAGAGCCTTCTGGGGCTGTACTCGGACAATCCGGCGGTGATTGCAGCCGGGGCAATCCGCATCTCCATCATCTGCCTGCTGTACGCCATCTGCGGCATGATGGAGGTTGCCGCCAACACGGTGCGGGGTCTGGGGCATTCGCTGCTGCCCATGATGGTGAGCATCGCCGGTGTCTGCGGCCTGAGAATCCTGTGGATTGCCACTGTTTTCCAGGCCCCTGGCCTTCATACCCTGGAGATGCTGTTCTACTCCTACCCCGTCAGCTGGACCGTGACCCTACTGGCCCATCTTGCCTGCCTGTTTGTCATCCTTGGAAGGGACAGGGAGTCTGTCCGATAGCCTCTGGAGATGTCTCCTGCGGAGTCTGTCTTGTCGCCCCTCACAGCAGCAGGGAAAGCTGGACCAGGTTGTAGGCCAGGTGGGCGAGGAATCCGGGGAGGGGACTGGCGGTCAGAAGGGCGCAGGAGCGTAGCAGGATGCCGGCCACCAGTGCATTCCCCACTGCAGGCCATCCGCCGTAGCCGTGGGCGATGGCAAATGCAGCGAGGAGGGCAAACTCCGTCCACCGGAACACCGGCATTCCCGTCGCAGGACCTTTCCTGCGGGGAGGAGAGGGGAAGAGGGCTTTCAGCAGACGGGGGCCGTACCATCGGTACAAGACCTCCTCGTAGAAGGCGGCGGTTGCGGTGGTGGCCACCAGCAGGATGGCTCCCCCTCCGCCAAGCAGTCCACCGTCCCCCGGCACAGGGGTTCCCCCGCCAAGCCTTGAGAGGCGGTTCCACAGGAGGCTGTTGGCCAGGAGCAGTCCTGCTGCCGCCAGTGCCGCAGAAAGCCTTCCCGAAATCCGTGCCAGCCAGCCCCCCACGCCGTCTTCCTGCCGGGAAATGTCAGCCGGCAGCATCCGGCTCCGGGCAAGCATGGCGATTGCCAGCATTCCCTGCAGCGCTGTGGACAGCAGGTCGGAAGACATGATTGCCGCCACCGCCCCTTCGTTCTCCTGCAGGATTCCCGTGGCGACGGAATGGACGATGGGTGGCAGGGTCAGTGCAAGAAAAAAGGCAAGCTCCAGGATGAGGAGGGAGGATTTCTTTGCGGTGGTCTGCTTCATCAGCACATTCTACATTAACCGGCCCGGTTGTTCCAGCGGGGCTTTCCCTACAAGTCCGTGGCAGTCCTTGAGCAGAAAACAAGATATATGATACAATCCCACCGTGTCTTTGTTTTATATATGGAAGAAGGGAGGACTCCATGGAAAGGAAGGAAAACACATTCCATACATTATTGCACGGCGCTCTCATAGCGTTCTCCTTGTGCTTAGGCCCCTGCGTTCCGGCCATGGCCCAGGATGCAGTCCCGGCTCCCCAGCAGTACATCGACTTTGTGACGGGCTCCGTGGCGGACAAGACGGAGCTGCTGAAGGGGCTGGTCATTTCAGGCGACACACCTGAGCTGGTGGCCTCCATCCCGGAGTTTGCGCTGGAATTCCTCCAGCAGCAGGTTCCCGTCATCGGCTCCGGCTCCGGCCTGCGGGAGCTGGCGTTGGCGGCGATTCCTGTGGTGAGGGTCTCCGGCCAGCATCAGGCAGCCCTGCTGTGGGGCCTTTTCGATCTGCTCGACGACAATCAGGTCAGGATGGCC
>CALEFI010000013.1 GCA_937876905.1 uncultured Treponema sp. | reverse complement strand
AGATTGTGGAGCCCGCTCCCGATTCGGCCGCCGCCGGGAACCCAGAGTCGGCCACTCCTCCACAGGTCGCCGCATCGGAGGAGGCGGAGACCGAATCAACCGAGGAGGCCATCGTCCTTGTCCCGGTGGAGACATCCGTCCCGGAGCTCGTATCCTCCACTGTCGAGGAAACCCTTGTAGAGGAGCCCCTGCCGGAATCAGAGGAGGACTCAGCACTGGCCTCTGCGTCGCAGCTGGCCGACCCCTTCTCGCCCATAATACTGGTGCCTGCCGACGAGAATCCCCCTGCGGAGGCCCAATCGACCTTTACGCCGACTCCCCTCTCTCCCGCTGCGCCGGCAGGAGATGTCGCCAAGAACATCCCTCCGGCAGCGGATAGCCTGGGGACAGCGAACAGGGGGCTGGTAAAGAGCCTTTCAGAGCTTGAGCGGGGCAAGTACTATGTGCAAATCGCCACCCTTGCAGAGCAGAACAACATAGACAAGCTTCTGGGCGAATACGGCACCAAGTATCCGCTGGTGATGGTTCCCATGAAAAGCGGCAAGGCCATGCAGATGATGGTCGGCCCCCTGAACGTTGACGAGTACGGAGCAATCCTGGCAAAGTTCAAGGACCTGGGATTCAAAGACTCCTTTTTGAGAAAGATACGATAGCTACCTCTAGGCGGCCGGGTACAACCGGCCGCTTTTTTTTGCTGGACAAGCGCCGGCAGATATTACCAGATAAAAAAGGCAGCCCACCAAGGGCGGGCCGCCACATCAAAAGTCCCTGCCAGGAGGTCCAAAGCAAGGGCAGGCCGGATGGCCGGATTAGAATACGGTGCCGGGCCGGATTAGAATACGGTGCCGGCGGGAATCACGGCATTCTTGCGGATGACGATGATGCCGCCGGAGGTATAGAACTGGTCCCCGTGCTCTCCGTCCTCGTAGACCTTGCCGCCAACACCAATCCGGCAATTGTCTCCGATGCGGGCATTCTTGTCGATGATGGTGTTGGCAATCTTGCAGTCCCGCCCGATTCCCAGATGGGGAAGCCCCCGCTCCAGCGCCAGCCTCCGCTCCTCCTCGCTTTCATAGTTGTCAGCCCCCATGCAGATGACACCGTTCAGCTCCGTGCCGCCCTCGATGATGGTCCGCACACCGATGATGGAGTCGTTGATCACCGCATCGGTGATGACGCTCCCCTCAGTGGCAAGCGAGCGGTTCATCTCCGCCCGGTTCAGCTTGGAGGGCGGCAGGTTCCGGGGATGGGTGTAGATGGGCTGGTCCTCGTCGTAAAAATTGAACTTGGGATTGATGCGGGTCAGGTCCAGGTTCGCCTCGTAGAAGCTGCGGATGGTTCCGATGTCCTCCCAATAGCCGTTGTAGATGTAGGACTGGACCCTGCACGTCTTGATGGCCATGGGGATGATCTCCTTGCCAAAGTCGGTGGAGTCATTATCCAAAACGGCGCTCATGGTCTCGGCGTTGAAGATGTAGATTCCCATGGAGGCCAGGTAGTCCTTGCCCTCCGGCAAGCCCTCCCGCGCGTCCTGCGGAATCCTCCACTCGCTGATGTCCAGGTCAGGGGCGGGCTTCTCCATAAAGGCCGTGATGCGATGCTCCTGGTCAATCCGCATGATGCCGAAGCCGGATGCATCCTCGCGGTTCACGCAGGTGGTGGCGATGGTGATGTCGGCCCCGGATGCGATGTGACTGTCCAGAAAGGACTTGAGGTCCATGCGGTACAGCTGGTCTCCGGAGAGGATGATGTAGTGGGTGGGATTCTGGGTCTCGAAGTGGACGAAATTCTTGCGCACCGCATCGGCAGTCCCCTCGTACCAACCGGAGTGCTCCAGCGTCTGCTCCGCAGCCAGAATCTCCACGAATCCGTGGGAAAAGCGGTCGAAGTTATAGGACTTCGAGATGTGCATGTGCAGCGACGCAGAGTTGAACTGGGTCAGGATGTAAATCTGGCGGAAGCCTGAGTTTATGCAGTTCGAGATGGGAATGTCCACAATGCGATGCCTTCCGCCGAAGGGCACCGCCGGTTTGGCAAGGTCCTTAGTAAGGGCATAAAGTCTGCTGCCCTGGCCTCCGGCCAGAAGCATTGCTAACATTTTTTTACGCAAGTATATCAACCTCCTTGGATTATTTAACGGGTCAAGCCTCCCCTAACAGGGGAGGTGCCTGCAGCGCAGGCGGAGGGGTTTTATCCCCTTTTATCAATGTTTTCATTTATATATCTGCAAACATTTGAAAAATCTTTATTTACCTGACCGTTCAGAATTCAGATAACTTTCATTC
>CALEFI010000012.1 GCA_937876905.1 uncultured Treponema sp. | reverse complement strand
CCTGTGCTGTGAAGTGGGGATGGCGTGCTTTGGGGTGGGGTTCTCCGGGATGGAGCGTGGCAGGGGAACGAGAAGTTGAGGGGCGGCAGGTGTCTAACTCCCCACCTAGCCCCGCCAGCTCCTGTTCTGCTGTAACCATCGGATAAGAAGAAAGTGTTATAATTATAGTCTGTAATACAGACTTGCATGGCCAGCTCAGCACGATTTTACCTTGGAGGTTTATGATGAAGATTGTACAGAAGGCGCTTGTCGCCATGGCCTTGGCTCTGGCAATGTTGACGATGCCTAGCTTTGCCCAGCAGACAGGCAAGGATGGGAAGGACTCTGCCAGCTTGGAGACATTGCGGGAGGATTTCCTGAAACTGGGGAAGGATCTCAAGCTCACCGCCTCAGAAGCGCAGGACCTTGTTGCCCAGTGGCTTTCCAGCACCGGAACCAATCTGGGCAACAAGGCCAGCGCTGCCACCACCCAGACAAAGCTGGGTGTGGTTATGGAGACCAACAAGGCAAATCTTACCGTCACCATCGTGGATTCCGACGGCAATACCAGCACTTTCTCCGCCACAGAGGACACTCCCATTCTGATTCAGGATGCGGTGACTGGGCTCCAGACTCCCTTCTCTGGAGGAAAGGCCGCCAAGTTCAAGAACATCAAGAAGGGCGACTGGGTAAACTACTCCTACAGCCTCAAGGATGCCATCCAGCAGATTTTGCCCAGCTCAACCGCTGGACTCGTCCAGGCCCAGGCTATCGACATACTTCGCTAGGCAGGACGTTCACCCGCCGAATCCCACCCGGCGGACCTGGCTCTCCTTGCTGAGTTTTTCCACCTTGCAGTAGTCCTCCAGGTCGGAGACGGTGGCGGGCTTGCCCCGCAGAATCTCCTCCATGATGGCCTTCTTAGCGATGTTGTCTATCTCACCGCCGCTAAACTGGTATTTTTCTGCCAGCTTGTAAGCAGTCTCCTCGTTGAGCCATGTCAGCTTGTGCCGCCAAATCTTCTGCTGGAGGCTCGCGTCGGGCTTGGAAAGACGTATCTTAAACAGGAAGCGGCGGCTGAATGCCTCGTCCAGGTTGGATTCCATGTTGGTGGTGGCAACCAGAATGCCCTCCAGCCGCTCCATCTGCTCTAGCAGGATGTTCTGGACACGGTTTTCCGAGATTTCTACTGCCGAGGAGGATTCAGGCGACGGCCAAAGATGACATCCGCCTCGTTGAACAGGAAGATGGGAACCCGATCCTTGTGGGAACGGGCCTGATCCACCATCTTTTGGTACTGGCCAAATAGCTCTCCCAGCTTGCGCTCCGTGGCGTTGTGCCACTCGCTGATAATCTCCCCGATGTTTACATGGAAGAGGGGGCGGCCCGACTTCCTGGCCATCTGGTAGACACTTTCTGTCTTGCCCGTGCCAGACTCTCCGTAGAGGATGGCAGTGATTCCCACGGGCATTTTGTGCTCCTCAAGCCGCCGCTGAATATCCTGTAGATTCTCCTCCAGCAGCGATGAGGAAAGCTTGTCCAACTGTACCGCCGCCTCTCCACTGTAGAATAGCTCTCGCTCCTTTATCTTGTCAGGAAACACCAGCTTGGAATCCTTGTCGTTCTGCAGAGCCTCCCTCCGGGATTCCTTGCCGTTGCTGACGACAAAGCGCTCCACAGATCGGGGTATCTTGATGAACAGCCCCTGGCAATTGGATTCCGGTGGTGGTACCTCTTCCAAAAAGCCCTGCTCCCGCAAAAGCTCCAGTTCAGAGTCAAACTGTAGCGGAACTAAGGGCGAGCAGCCGGAGAAGTTTGAGACGTGGGACAGGGTGATGGGCCGCTCGTTATTGTCATAGTACATGTAGAATAGAAAGCAAAAAAGGATGGTGGCACTTTGGTCCAGGGCCAATAGCCGCTGCATGGCGGCCAAGGCCACGTCAAACTCTCTGTTACGGGTAAACCGGAACTCTGTCTTTTTGATGGTAGACACCACCGTGTCTATGTGTTTTAGGGCCCCTCTCAGGCCGCTCTTGAATTCTCCCATTCATTCCTCCTAAAATTCGTCCGGGTGCTGGCGGTAATACTCTGCCTTGTGCTCATTGGTGTCCTCTACATCCAGGAATTTGTATTCGTCCTGCTCCTTGAGCCATTCGTAAATGGCGGGATTTTCGTTCATGGCAGCATAGTGGAAGATAGTGCGTCCCCACAGATCCCTGGCCTCTACCAGAGCACCCTCGTCTAAAAATGCCTCCAGCACCTGGGGATTGGAGTTGTACCGTGCCACCCACAGGACGGGGCGCAGGAAGTCTGTGGTTTCCATGTTCAAATCAATTCCCTGGGCCTTTAGCACCGCCACGACGTTGGGACTCTTATTCTGGCACACCTCGTACAGCATCTCCTCCCGCTGAGCCTGCATGAGTCCGGTTAGCACCACGGGATTTTCCGAAAGCACCATGGCGATGCTCATCGGGGTGATTCCCTCATCGTTTGTGTCGCTGGAACGGAACCGGGAGCGCAGGAATTCAATCATTCCCCGGCTGCACTCCGAGTTATAGGCTGCAAGGTGCAGCGCATTGTCCCCGTTAGGCGCCTTTGCATACACGTCCGCACCGGCATCACGCAGGGTAAGCACCACCGAAAGGCTGGTGTTGTAGCGGAAGGCCGAAAGCATGGGAGTGAGGCCGGAGTTGTCCCGCTCCTCAATGTCTAGCCCCTGCTGTGTCAGGAAGCCCACCACCTCCTCGCTGCTGCTGTAGCGGGAGGCAATGCACAGGACGGAGGCATTGTCATTATCCTTGGCATTAATGTCGGCTCCCTCGTCTAGCAAGAGCTGCAAGACCTTTGGGTTGCTGGTGTAGCAGGAGCCAAACATCAGCGGAGTGGCTCCGATGGCATTCCGTGCATCAACCGAAAGCCCTTGACGGATCAGATAGGCGGGAATCTCCGGGGAGTCCGAACAGGCGGCAAAGTGCAGAAGGGTGTTCTGCTTTCCCTCCTCCACATAGTCCAGGGGAATACCAAGGGAAATGAGATGCCGCAGCACCCGCACGTCGGTGGCGTTGCTCACACCGCTGATGATGAGGGTGGCCCGCTCGTCCTCGTCTTTGGCTCCAAAGTCTTTGAAGAACATGTCTAAGGCAGCAAGGTTTCCCTCCCGCACCGCCTCCCGATAGAACCGAATCTCCTGGCTGGTCATGCTTCCTCCTGATGCAACTTGCTCTAGTAAATATATCACCAAAATCCGGCCGAGAGAAGGGAAATGGTGAAAAAAAATGGGGCGCAGTGGAGTCAAGAATCCACTGTCCAAAACGAGTCAGGCCAAGGCCGGACAATCTTTCGATCTGGAACCATCTTATGAAAGAAAAAGTACGAACATCTGGAATGGAACATCAGTGATTGTCCATTCTCATAATGCCCACCAACACAGAATCGGGACATGCGCCTTCATATAAAACAGGGCTGTCCAGAATGTCCGGGCAGCCCTGTCCATTTTTTGATAAAGAAGGCTGGCCAACCAACAAGGACCAGCCCCTCCTTTTACGCAGGGATAACCTGCACGGTGTCTTCCACCAACACAAGCACATCCGTGGGACAGCCCTCGATGCACTTCTTGCAGGAGGTACACTTGCTGTAGTCCACTATGGGGATGCCGTTGGTCACGACGATGCAAGTCTCCGGACAGACCTTTTCGCACTTGCGACACTTGATGCAAGCTGTGCTACAGTTCTGCTTGAGCTTGGGAGAAAGTTCTCCACGGTTGGAGCACAAGGCGACGGTTCCCTTCAAGGTAGCCGGCGTCATGGAGAACAGGCTCTGGGGACAAACCTGGGCACACATGCTGCAGCCGGTGCAGTTCTTGTAGTTTACATGGGGCAGTCCGTCATCTCCCATGGCCAGGGCATCAAAGTTACAGACCTCGCAGCAGTCTCCAAAGCCGATGCAACCGAACTGGCACAGCTTTGTTCCGTTGACGCTGATTTTGGCGGCCTTGCAGGTCTTGACACCGCTGTAGACACCCCGATCCTTTGCATGTTCCTTGCAGCCCTGGCAGGCAAGGATGGCAACCTTGGCCACCGCATCTGCCGCAACTCCCATTACCTTGCCCACAGCCTCGGCAGTGACAGGACCTCCGGCGGTACAACCGGTTACAGGAGCCTCGCCAGCGGCAACTGCGGCGGCAAAGCCATCGCAACCAGGATAACCGCAGGCACCACAGTTGGCGCTGGGCAGCACCGCACGTACCTGCTCCACGGTGGGATCCACCGGAACATGGAAGACCTTCTTGAAAAATCCAAGAAGCACACCCAGGATGAAGGCGATGCCAAAGGAAACGCCCAATGTAATCAGTACAGTATTCATTTCGTCTCCTTACTTAATCAGCCCGGTAAAACCACCAAAGGCAAGGGACAGGAGTCCCGCCGCCACAAAGAGCACCGGTGTCCCCTTCATAAAGCTGGGAACCGGAGCAATCTTGATGCGCTGACGGACTCCAGCCATAAGAATCATTGCCAACAGGAAGCCCGCCGCAGAGCCGACAGCATACACGATTGACTCGACAAAGTTGTACTCCTTGCTGATACAATTCAGCGTTACCGCCAGAATGGCACAGTTGGTGGTAATCAGGGCAAGGTATACACCCATGGAACTGTACAGTGCCGGAGCCGACTTCTTGAGGTAGAATTCCACCAGCTGAACCAAACTTGCAATCACTAGGATGAACACCAGCGTCCTGAGGAAGGTGAGATCCAGAGGGGACAGAACGTACTGGAACAAGGGCCAGGTGGCCACCGTAGCCAGCACCATGACGAAGGATGTGGCAATGCCCATACCGATGGCCTTGCCAGTGTCCGTGGTCATGCCAATGAAGGGGCAGAGGGCCAGGAACTGGATGAAGACCACATTGTCAATCAACATGGCCGACAAGAAGATTTTAAGATATTCGTTCATTATGCTGCTCCTCCTGATTTTTTGGAAATGATGTTCTTCAAGAGCATATTCAGGGAAATGAAAATTCCGAACACAAAGAATCCTCCAGGTGCATTGGTAAAGAAACCAATCCTATAGGCTTCTGGAATCACCTCCATGCCAAAGAGTGTGCCACTTCCCAGAAGTTCCCGCACAATGGAGATGCCGCAAAGCACCCACAGGAAGCCGAGACCCATACCCAGTGCGTCACAGGCAGACTCTACCACCGTGCGCTTGGAGGCAAAGGACTCCACACGTCCCATGATGATACAGTTCACTACAATCAAGGAAATGAACACACCCAATGACTTTGCCAAGGCGGGTATATACGCCTGCATCACCAAATCTACGATGGTCACAAACGTAGCAATGACGATGATGAACACCGGGATGCGGATTGAGTCGGGAATCAGCTTGCGGAACAGGCTGATGATGATTTCGCTCATCAAAAGAACGAAGGTCATGGCCAAGCCCATCCCCAAACCGTTGCTGAAGCTGGTGGTAACGGCCAGTGAGGAACAAAGGCCAATCATCAGTACCAGCAGCGGATTCTCCTTCACAAGTCCGTTTGTAAAGATACTCCAATAATGTTTCATGCTGCTCCTACTCCTCCAAATAATTTTCGTTCAGCTGGTAGACGCTGTGGTCAATGGCAGCGCCAAGTCCTTCGGCAGCCAGCATATTGGCCGCTTCCATAGCGCCCACCTTTACCATATCGGCAACACAGTCGGAGGTGATGGTGGCTCCGGTCACGACATCGTACTTGCCCTCGGCACTCAGAATCGTTCCGCTGGAGGGAAGGCCGGCAAACTGGCTGTAGAACTCCTCCTCCAAGGTCCGCTGTCCCTGCTGGGGCCAATCGTCCAAGGCGAGGATGCGCGCACCGATGATGTTCCCGTCGGCACCAACGGCGGTGAGCACCTCGCCGCCGTCCTTGTAGGTCTGGCCAATCACAGCCACCATGGCGGCAACAATCTGTCCGTCGGCCCTGCTGACCAGCGTCTTCCGCTCCACCACCATGGTACGGATGACATCACCAATCCCTTGGGCAACATCGGTAAACACCACATCAGGATACTTACTGGGAGGAAACAGAGAGACACATGCCTCCTCGTAGGTGAACGGCTTTGCTGGCTCCGCCACAACGGGTGCCTCCCCGGTTCCGGCCACACCGCCATAGTTGGCGGAAAGATATTCCCCCGCCACATAGGTAGCATACTTGATAATCTGGGCTATACCCTTGGTGGAGATTGTCGAACCAGAGATTTTGTCCACGTCCTGTCCAGCCTCGAATGCATCGTCAATGGACTTGCCTGCAAACTGCCCCATCCATTCCGGCTTGGTGGCATTTTGCCCAAAGCCTGGCGTGTCGGTCAGGCTCAGGAACTGGATGCCGGTGATGGAACGATCCAGCGTCACGCCGACCAGCATCTCCGCCCTGTCATAGGTGGGGCCATTGGCCTGCACCACAGCACCCAGCACCTGATCCCCCTGCTTTGCAAGGTAGAGGTTGGTCACCTTCACGGATGTTGTGGTGTCAGAAACGAATCCCGGCGCTGGCTCAAAGCCGCTTGCCTCCGGGAACACAACAATCAAGGCCGCCTGCAGCTCCCGCTCCTTTGCGGCTGCGATGGCAGGTGCGGTGGCCAAGTTCACCAGGGACAGGCAGACACAGGCCACGCTGGCATAGGCGGCTAGGGACAAGCCGAGTTTTAACATATTTTTCATTTTGCAGCTGCTCCTTTGCCCTTATGGCCATACTTTGCAGGAATAATCTTGTTCAGGAACGGTGTGAGGGCGTTCATAATCAAGATGCTGAACATGACACCCTCTGGATAACCACCGAACTGGCGGATGAGGAAGGTGATGAGGCCAGCTCCCGCTCCGAAAATCAACCGACCTGTCCTGGTGACCGGAGCCGTGGCATAGTCGGTGGACATAAAGACGGCACCGAACAGTAGGCCACCGGACATCAGCGCCAGCCAGGGCGGGGTTCCTGCCAAAGCCGAGCACGCCACTGTCACCACAATCATGGAGACAGGAGCCCTCCAGTCGATGATTCTTGTCACCAGAAGGAAAACGAAGGCCAGCAGAATCAGGACAGAACTTGTCTCGCCGATACATCCTGCCCGTGTTCCCAGGATGAAGTTGACATAGGACTCGGTGATGGTTATGTCTTGTGCCTGGGCAGCCTCCGCCATGACGGAAGCTCCGGCGGAAGAGTCGAATCCCTTCATGGAACTCAGGATGGTGGCTCCGGTCTCGGTGTCAAAGGGCAGTGTCCAGGTGGACAAAGCCACGGGAAAGCTGGTGAACAGGAAGGCCCGTCCGGTGAGGGCGGGATTGAACACGTTGGCTCCGATTCCGCCGAAGAAGCCCTTGGCCACCACGATGGCGAAGAGGGCTCCCAGCATGGTCATCCACACAGGAAGAGCGGGAGGCAAAACCAGCGCCAGCATGATTCCGGTGACAACGGCAGACAAGTCCTTGATGCGGACGGTCTGCTTGGTGAGCTTCTGGAACAGCATCTCGAAGATGACTGCGGAAGCCACGGAAACAATCAATGTCACCAAGGCTGGAACACCGAACACCACAACTCCGCAGATGCAGAGGGGCAGCAGGGCGATGATGACAAAGAGCATGACGCTTTGCGTGTTCCGCTTGGACGCAACATGAGGTCCAGGGGAAAGATATACCTTGTTTTCGTCAGCCATTGCGCTTCTCCTTTTCGGCCTTAGCCTTTTCTTTGGCCATCAAATCTCTAAAAATGGACTTGCCAACCTTAAACCGCTGTACCAGCCTGATATGGGAGGGACAGACGTATGAACAGGTTCCGCACTCAACGCAGTCCATCAGACCGTAGCGGTTTGCCTCGTGGTACTCGTCAGCGGTCATGGAGCGAACCATCAGCACCGGGGAGAGGCGGTAGGGGCAGTGGTCTATGCAGCTGCCGCAGCCAATGCAGGGATCCTCGTCCACCAGGAAGGTTTCCTTGGCGGTGAGAAAGAGCACGCCGGAGGTGGTCTTGGTGACGGGGAAGTTGGCGCTGGTCATGGCCATACCCATCATGGGGCCGCCGGCCACAATCTTCACCACCGTGTCGTCCGCCTCGATTTCTTGGGGCATCAGCTCGGCGACTACCGTGCCGATGGGGAGCCGCAGGTTCCGCCGTGTCTTGCATCCCATTCCAGAGAAGGTGACGCTGCGGTCGATGACGGGCTTTCCCTCCCGGAAGGCTTCCGAAATGGAGCAGAGGGTGGTGACGTTGCTGATGCAGCAGCCTATGTCGGCGGGAAGGCCGCCGGCAGGAATCTCACGGCCAAGGGCGGCCATGGTGACGCTCTTCTCACCGCCCTGGGGGTACTTTGTCTTGCACAGGCAGATTGAGATGGGACTGCCGTGGATGTTTTTCTTGATGGCCTCCTGCAGGGTCTCGCAGAGGTAGGCCTTGTTGTCCTCCAGCACGATGAGCCCCTGCTGAGCGCCGGTAATCTTCATGGCGATGGCAAGGCCGTCAACGAATTTGTCCGGGGTCTCTGCCATGGCCCGCTCGTCCACCGTGAGGTAGGGCTCACACTCAGCGGCGTTGGCCAGCACATACTCGATGGTCTTGCCGGCCGGGGGATTGAACTTGATGTGGGTGGGGAAGCCTGCTCCACCCATTCCCACAATTCCCGCCTCCTTGATGCGGGCCAAGGCTTCCTCCTTGCTGCACTTGAAGGGATCAAGGGGCGGCATGAACTCAGTCCTGTCGGAATCGTCGGATTGGATGACAATGCACGGAGCCTCCAGATTGCCTGCCACCATGCGGGTCTCAATCTTCTTGACCGTTCCTGCAATGGATGCATGAACCGGCACCGACATGGGGCTCTCTCCGCTGGCAATTTTCTGTCCCCTGGCAACACTGTCTCCAACCTTTACGCAGGGAGTGTTGGGTGCACCGCCTTGGGTAACGGGAATGGCAACAGTTTTGGTGGAGGGACTGACAGACTCAAGCTTCATTTCTTGTGTCAGTTCTTTGAACTCTGGCGGATGGATTCCGCCCTTGAATGTGTTGGTTTTCATGAATTCCATTCTAAAAGAGAATAAAATAGTGGTCAAGTTATAATCTTTGCATTATTGAGGATTTTTTATAGATATATGATTTGTGCGGAGGATTTATATCCCGACGCTCCGTATCGGAATTCGTTTGTTTGAGGCAAGGATTCCTGTCTTTCCTGCAAGCCTTGTGGACTGGATTCTGTCCCTTGCGCCGAGGCTTTTTCCCATGGTATAGTGGCGGAACATCTATTTTTCAAGAGGCTTGTGATATGGCTATTAACTGCGGTATCGTGGGGCTGCCCAACGTGGGCAAGTCCACCATTTTTTCTGCGCTGACCGCCGCCCCCGCCGAGGCGGCCAACTATCCTTTCTGTACGATAAATCCCAACGTGGGCATTGTGGACCTGCCGGACTCCCGGCTGGACTTCCTCTCGCAAAAATTCCAGACCAAGCGTCAGGTTCCCGCCACGGTGGAATTCGTGGACATTGCTGGTCTGGTAAAGGGAGCCTCCAAGGGTGAGGGGCTGGGCAACCAGTTTTTGGCCCATATTCGGGAGGTGGGCGTGATTGCCCACGTGGTGCGCTGCTTTGAGAACGAGGACATTGTCCACGTGAGCAACAGGATTGACCCGGCGGACGACATTGAGACCATCAACATGGAGCTGGCCTTTGCCGACCTGGATACGGTGAACAAGAGGATTGAGAAGGCCCAGCGGAATGCCAGGGTGATGGGCAAGGAGGATCAGAAGAAGGCCGCCGCCGTGCTATCCGCCCTGAACAAGGTGAAGCCCCTGCTGGAGAACGGACAGGCCGCCCGCACCGCAGACCTGAGTGACGACGAGAAGGCAGCCCTCTACGACTGCCACCTGATTACCATGAAGCCCATGATGTACGTGTGCAATGTGGACGAGGAGGGCATCCAGAGCGGCAGCCCCCATGTGGAGGCGGTGCGAAAGATTGCCCAGGAGCAGGGCAGCAACGTGGTGGTCATCTGCGGCAAGTTCGAGGCGGACCTGGCGGAGATGGACAGTGCCGAGGAACGGGAGGAATTCCTAGCGGAAATCGGCCTGAAGGAGTCTGGCCTTGCCACCCTGTCTCGGGCTGCCTACCATCTGATGGGGCTGCGGACCTATTTTACCGCTGGTGTGGAGGAATGCCGTGCCTGGACCATCAAGGTGGGAGACACCGCGCCCAAGGCAGCCGGGGTCATCCATTCGGACTTTGAGCGGGGCTTTATCAAGGCCGAGGTGTACAGCTACGAAGATCTGGTGCAGTACGGCAGCGAGGCGGAGATCAAGGCCGCCGGCAAGTACCGCATGGAGGGCAAGGAGTATGTGGTTCAGGACGGCGACGTGATATTCTTTAAGTTCAATGTGTAGGATTACCCAATGAAGGAGGTTTGGCATCTGGATTTGGATTGCCGAATCCAGATGCGGTATGCTATGATAACGTAAAGTATTAGGAGTTTTTATTAGTGTTGGAGGAACGTATGAAAAAGATTTGTTTTCGAATAATCATAACCAGTTTTTTGCTGCTCATTGTCTTCACAGGTTGTGCTTCAACTTCAGACTCATCTAGGCCACGGACGCTGACGCTTTCTTACTACATGAGTGACGAGCAGATTGACAGACTCATTGCAATGGCGGCTGACCCTGGAGTCTTTGCGGATGCCATTGAATCTGGACTTCCTATAGAGGATGTCCGGGAATTGGTTCGAGAGTATTTGTCTGAGCAACAAATTTCTGAGGACATGACCGATGAGGGGTTTACCTCGTGGTATTGCCTTGATTATAATAGTGGTGTTAAAAACGTTGGGCTTGAATTCGGTTACTATTCAATTGATGGTGATGTTTTTGGATTTGTTTTGTATGATAACAAAGATGTGGGGGAAAGTACGGTATATAATAAACTGGGATTGGTGCATCGTTGGGATTGGACTGGACCGTATGGAGGCTCCTATTCCTTTGTCATCTCTCCGGAAGAACGCGGCTACTACTACGACTTCACCGATGTTCCCTACGGCGAGAGAATCAAGCCCCATGATGTGTACAAGGTGCGCAAGGTCCGCAAGAGATAGAGGTATGGCTAAGAAGATTTGGTATAGTGTTCCGCTCAAACCTTTTTGGGATAAGGTGTATCCAATACAAAAAAGGTTGACTCCATTGTATTTCGATGAGCAGATATATTTATCTTTGGTCCAGCAGAATGCTATGGCATCCTAGGTTCCCTACACTCCCTACAGCCCCCGGAAATACTCCGGCTTGTAGCTGGTGCTGCTCCTGGCATGGCGGATTTGGTCCAGCAGGCGCTCCCTGTCTTGGTTCAGGGTTCCCCGCAGGTTCACATAGTTGGAGGCGTGGTTTGCCCGGAACACGGTTCCCTCGGAGTCAACCTCCTGCAAAAAGAGCTCCATCTCCTCCATCACCTCGTCCGGCTCCAGCAGCTGGAATTTTCCCTGCTGCACCAGCTTGAACAGGGGGGCCTGCTCCTCCACCATCAGGGTCAGAAAGCCAAGGAAATCAGGCTTCATCCGGGAGATGAGGCGGGCGGACTCAACGGCGTGTTCCCTGAGTCTCTGGCGGCTTCCCAGTCCTGAAATCAGGGTGACGGAGGTGCGGAAGCCCGCCTGGTGCGCCTTGACTCCCGCCTCTGCCAGCTGCTGGGCGGTGACTCCCTTTGCCATGGCGTGCAGCACCTGGTCGTCCCCGGACTCCGCACCGATGTACAGCAGCTCCAGTCCCGCCTCTCGAATGGCCTGAAGCTCTGCGGGAGACTTGGCCAGCAGGTCCTGGGTGGTGGCGTAGGAGGAAATCTGGCTGACATGGGGCAGCCTTTGGCGAATGAAGGAAAGGATTTCCACCATCTGATCGGTGTCCATGGCCAGGGCATCGCCATCCGCCAGAAAGACCTTGGTGACGTACCTGCCGTAGAGCCTGGCTCCCTCGTCAATGTCCGCCTTGATGTCTTCTAGGGCCCGCACCCGGAACTGCTTTCCCCGGTACATGGCGCAGAACAGGCAGGTGTTGTGGGCGCACCCGATGGTGGCCTGAATGATGAGGCTCTGGGCCTCGCTGGGCGGACGGTAGACAATTCCCTCGTATTCCATGGTTTCTCCTCGTGCAATGTGATGCAATGAAAAGGGGATTGCCCAAGACACTCAGTCCCCAGGACAATCCCCTGACTATGCTTGATTATAAGAGGCTGACAGTTATCCGTCCAGCCCCTTCATCTGGTTATGCCTGCTCAACCACAATCAGAAGCTCACCAGCCTTCACCGACTGGCCCTGGTTGATGAGGACCTCCTTCACCTCGCCCTTCATGGGGGCGGTGATGCTGGTCTCCATCTTCATGGCCTCGATGATGGCCAGAACCTGATTCTCCTCCACCACGTCGCCGGCCTTTACCAGTACCTTGCTGACGCTGCCGGGAATGGAGGTGCCAATCTCACCGGGCACGTTCTTGTCCGCCATGCGGGTGAGGGCCAGGTTCTCGCTCATGGTGTTGTCCCGCACCTTCACGTCACGGCGGATGCCGTTCAGCTCGAACTGCACGGTGCGCATTCCCTCTTCGTCCAGGTCTCCCAGACCAAGGTACTTGATGACCAAGGTCTTTCCGTCCTCGATGTTCACCTTGTTGGTCTCGCCCACGGCAAGACCGTGGAAGAAGACGTGGCTTCCCAGGCGGGTGATGTAGCCGTACTCCTCCCGCTTCTTGAAGAAGTCCTCCACCACCTTGGGGTAGAACAGGTAGCTCAGCACATCCCGCTCCGTGGGCTCCTCCTTGAACTTTTTCAGGTGCTCCCGGGCAGCCTCAAAGTCGGCGGGAGGCAGAAGCTCGCCGGGGCGGCAGGTGATGGGCTTCTTGCCCTTCAGCACCACCTCCTGCAGGCCGGGTGGCTGGAATCCCCAGGCGGGCTGTCCCATCATTCCCTCAAAGTAGCTCACCACGGAGTCGGGGAAGGCCAGGGTCTTGCCCCGCTCCACAATGTTCTCCGGGGTCAGGTCGTTCTGCACCATGAAGATGGCCAGGTCGCCCACCATCTTGGAGGAGGGTGTCACCTTCACGATGTCCCCCAGCATCTGGTTGACGGTGCAGAACATCTCCCGCACCTCGTCAAAGCGGTGGCCCAAGCCAAGGCTTGCCACCTGGGGGCGCAGGTTGGAGTACTGGCCGCCGGGAATCTCGTAGCGGTAGATTTCGGTGAGGGGTGCCTTCAGGTCGGACTCGAACACGTCGTAGCGCTTGCGCACGTCCTCCCAGTACTCGCTGAGGCGCTCCAGCTTGGTAATCTCGAATCCGGGGTCACGCTCGGTTCCCGCCAGTGCAGTCTGGATGGAGTTGATGGAGGGCTGGCTGGTGAGGCCGGACATGCTGGAGATGGCGCAGTCCACAATGTCCACGCCTTCCTCCGCTGCCAAAAGGTAGGCGGCCACCTGGTTTCCGCTGGTGTCGTGGGTGTGCAGGTGGACGGGGCAGTCCAGGGCATCCTTCAAGGCACGCACCAGCATCTTGGCGGCATAGGGCTTCAGGAGGCCGGACATATCCTTGATGGCGATGGTGTGGGCACCACGCTTGCGCAGCTCCTTTGCCATCTTCACGTAGTAGTCCAGGGTGTACTTGTCCCGCTTGGGGTCGCTGATGTCGCCGGTATAGCAGATGGCGGCCTCCACCAGCTTGTTGCACTTGGCGGCCTCGTCCATGGCAATCTCCATGCCGGGAATCCAGTTCAGGGAGTCAAAGATGCGGAACACGTCGATTCCCCCTGCGGCCGCCTCCTTCACAAAGCGGCGGATCACATTGTCGGGATAGTTGGCGTAGCCCACGCCGTTGGCACCACGCAGCAGCATCTGGAAGGGGATGTTGGGGATGTTCCGCCGCAGCCAGTCCAGCCGCTCCCAGGGACTTTCGTGCAGGAAGCGGTAGGCCACGTCGAAGGTGGCACCACCCCACATCTCCAAGGAAAAGCACTTGTGCATGATTTGGGCAAGTGCCTCGCTACCCTTCACCATGTCACGGGTACGGACACGGGTTGCCAGCAGGGACTGGTGGGCATCACGCATGGTGGTGTCCATAATCAAAAGCTGCTTCTGCTCGTAGACCCACTTTGCCACTGCGTCGGGGCCCTTCTCGTCCAGCATCTGCTTGAGGCCGGGGGTTGGGGGAGCATCCTCCAGGGGCACGAAGCGTGGTGTGTCGTACATCTTGGCTCCAGCAGTGGGGTCGTTTACCACGATGTTTCCAATGTACTTCAGAATCTTGTTGGCACGGTCCTTGGACACGTCCAGCTGGAAGAGCTCAGGCGTCTCGTCAATGAACTTGGTATGGCAGCCACCCCGCAGGAAGACCTCGTTCTGGAGAATCTTTCCCAAGAAGGCGATGTTTGTCTTCACGCCACGGACCCGCATCTCTGTGAGGGCACGCTGTGCCTTGCGGACCACGCCCTCAAAGGTGGTGTCGTAGGTGGTGATTTTCACCAGCAGGCTGTCGTAGTAGGGAGAGATGACCGCACCGCTGTAGATGTTGCCTCCGTCAAGGCGGATGCCGTTTCCGCCGGGGCTGCGGTAGGCTGTCACCTGTCCGGTGTCCGGGGCAAAGTTATTCTCAGGGTCCTCGGTAGTGACACGGCACTGGAGGGCAAAGCCACGGGTGGTGACATCCTTCTGCTCCGTGATGCCGATGATGGGATGGCTGAGCTTTTCCCCCATGGCCACCAGAATCTGGGCTCGCACCAGGTCGATGCCGGTGGAAACCTCGGTGACGGTGTGCTCCACCTGAATGCGGGGATTCATCTCGATAAAGTAGTGGTTGTTGTCCTTGTCCACCAGGAACTCCACCGTTCCCACGCTGACGTAGCCAACCTCCTTGGCAAGCTTTACCGCCTCGTTGCGCAGCTTCTCCAAGGTAGACTCAGGCACGGAGAAGGCGGGGGTGAATTCCACCACCTTCTGGTAGCGGCGCTGGAGGGAGCAGTCACGCTCGTAGAGATGGACGATGTTGCCGTGGCCGTCTGCCAGAATCTGCACCTCGATGTGCTTGGGCTCCACCAGGAATTTCTCCATGAAGATGGCAGGATTGCCGAAGGACTTGCGGGCCTCCTCCGTCACCAGCTGGAAGGCCTGGCGCACCTCCTCGTCGTTGGAGCAGGAGCGCATTCCCCGCCCGCCGCCGCCAGCGGCCGCCTTCAGGATGACCGGATAGCCGTAGCTGTTGGCACGGGCCACGGCATCGTCGGCATCCTTCAAAGGCTCCGTGCTGCCGGGAATGGTGGGCACATTGCAGCGGTGGGCCAACTCCTTGGCGCTGAGCTTGTCGCCCATCTGTCCCAGGACGGTTGAGGGCGGCCCGATGAACACAATGCCGTTCTTCTCGCAGGCCCTGGCGAACTCCTCATTTTCGGAAAGGAAGCCGTAGCCGGGATGGATTGCGTCTGCCCCACGCTTCTTTGCCAGGGCTACAATCTCATCGATGGCCAGATAGGCTCCCAAGGGAGTCAGGGACTCACCCACAATGTAGGACTCATCGGCCTCAGTCCTGAATCCGCTGAGAATGTCCTCTTTAGAGTAAATCGCTACGGTGTTCAATCCAAGGTCATGGCAGGCCCGGATGATGCGAATCGCAATCTCGCCACGGTTCGCCACCAGAACCTTCTTGATTTCCTTTTTCTCCATGGTTTTGCTCCTCTAAACACAGATTGTGCTTTATGTAGTCAAAATAGGCTCAACTTTAGTATAAGTACATAACTGAAGCTGGTTTAAACACCGTACCACTATAACCCGATAGATTTTTTCTGTCTAGGATAATTTATGAAAAATTGCCGGAATTCTGCATGATTTAGCGAAGTATTGGAGCTTCCGGCCACCTGACGATTGGAAGCCGCAGGCGGCAAAGACGGACTGCGGATTTATTTCAATCCAGAAATCATCCTTATTTTATAGAAGAAAACCATCCGTTTCCGCAGCCTGCAACCCCTGGCGGCCCGGCGTTCGCCTCTGCGCACGGTGTCCGCCCGGCCGCCCCCGGCATGTCCGTTACTCTGGTACATGTAACGGATTCGCTCGTGCCATCCGTGGCCGGCGGTCCGAAAAACTAGGAGGATTTTCGCAATGAAAAGAATTATTGCCGGAATGATTGGTGC
>CALEFI010000011.1 GCA_937876905.1 uncultured Treponema sp. | reverse complement strand
ACTGTTCTCGTGCAGCAACGGCCTTCTGAAGGACCCAAGGCTCTACAATTCCAAGCAACCAAGCGGCATGTACGTCGCCCCTGAGCCGGAGCTGGGGCTCACTGGCGGCGTGGACCCCTTTGATGACACGGAGCAATGGTACAACAAGCGCAACTCCAACGGAGACGGGACAAAGCCTGATGAAGTTGGCTTTGATGCCTCGGAGTTCGACACCATCCAGATTACCGGCTGGTTCAGCAGTCAGAACGTCCCCACCTACACCATGACGAAGAATGCCGTATGGTCTCCAGGGGACGCTCCAAAGGGTGAGTACGTGCACAAGAGCGCCCCCAACACCGAGGGGCAGGGATGGAAGATCAGCGGCGTGACCTACTACCAGTACCGGGGAATCAACCCCAGCTATGCGCCGACGGGCTCCTACAACACAACCCTTCAAAAGACCAGTGAGGGCAATCCCAAGTTGAGCCGCTTCTACTTCTACCGCTTCACCGGCTACGGCGGCGGTGTTCAGTGGCTGGACAACAACCTGATTGCCGTGGACACCTACTCCAAGCTGGTGTTCGCCTTCAGCGAGCCGGTGCAGTTCTCCAGCATGGGTGCCCCCACCAAGTGGGATCCCACAGACAACGAGGCCTTTATCGGAACAACCTACCAGTTCTACATGTATGACCCGGTGGGCTACGTTGAGAAGAGGGATGGCAAATACAATGTGGTACTGTACCAGTGGTTCAAGGATAACCTTGCCAAGGGAGTGTACCAGCCTACCCTGGGAGGTGTGGACAGGAACAGCAGGACTGTTTTCACTGCTTCAGGCTCAGCAACAAAAACCCCCGAAGGTGCGGGCAAAAGTCCCTTCAACAACCATACGAAGAATTTCTTTGAGGAGAACATGAAAATCCTGGCAGGAAAGTCATTCTATCGCCGGGAGGTGACGACAGCAGGTTTAGATGGATTGGTTTTATATCGCTATACATTTAGTGATGACGGAAAAACCATCACCCGCACGGCAGAGAGCTGGAACAAGCTACCCACCACCACCAACTTGGCTTCCGTAACCTATAGCATTGGTGAAGGCGAGTCTGCCACCAAAGGGAAGGTAACGGGAGAATGCACTGGCACACTAGAGTTGATTGACAGCAGCCGCACCCTGAAGTTCAGTAACGGCGAGGTAGCAGTGAGCAACTTCACCGACCCAGGTCCTGCCTTCATAGAACGGGTAAAGCACAACCCCACCTACGAGCTTGGAGTCACAAAGTATGTCTTCTCTAATGATGGAAAGACATTGACAATGACCTACAAGAACTGGGCAGGCTCAATAAAAACCGACACGTACACCTACCAGAAGCAGGAGTCGAATTCCCAAGCACGCTACAGCGGGTATCTGGTGCAGCTGTACGATAACGACAAGGACATCAAGTGTTCCACCGTGGCAAATGTGGCCGTGTGGTCATCCGTGATGGAATACTTGGCCCATCTCAAGATAGGAGTTGGCAAGACCTTCACTCAAACTGTCGCCTCCGTGGGAATCTTCGAGGTTCGAAATAAGGATAACGAGGGCTTGTACAGCGACACCTTGCACTCCATAGAGTTTAGCAGTGACGGAAAGAGAGCGACCATCAAGGAAACGGTATACGATGGTTCGGAGACATCTTATGACGTACTTGTAACTGACGGAAGTTCTGGAACCCAAGGACAGGTAAACAGCCAAAGCGTCACACTTACAGAGAAGGATGGCTCATATCAGCTCACCTATCTTGGAAAAACCTACTATGCCTACTATACTGACCCCGGTCCCAGCTTCATCTACCGGGTGAGGGGAAAGACGTACAGTGAGGGGGACACGAAGTATGTATTCTCCCAGGACGGAAAAACCCTGACGATGACCTATAACTCATGGGGCATAAAGACCAATACATACACCTACGACCACGACGGAGATGAGGGAATTTCGGATGATTATAATTATGCCCAGTATGGAGGCTATTATCTAGATATAACTGGCAACGACTCTGTTGTTAGGATGGCAACAGTAAATTGGGCACTACGTTATCAGGATGCAGTAATGGGATACAAAGCTACCCTTAGTACCCCATAACATAATCTAACAATCCCAGCCATCCCTTCCTAGAGGAAGGGATGGCTAAAATAAAGCAACCCCCGCTGTGGCGCACCTGCCACGGCGGGGTGTTTTTTTGTGGGCTTGCGGGCTGGGCTGGGAGATGCCCCACGGATTCGCAGGCGGCGGGAGCCGCCAATTCAATCGTTTCCTTACAGAACTGG
>CALEFI010000010.1 GCA_937876905.1 uncultured Treponema sp. | reverse complement strand
TTCTTGAATCCTTCAGGCTCCTGTCTTGTGGTCAGCATAGTTCCTCCGGGCTTTTTGTTTTACCATTATTATGGCTAGAATCCGGTGAAAATATGCGTTTTTGCGGGGAAAAGTTTTGGTTAGGAGATAGGAGCGAGGGGCGGCTGGGGAAAGCCTGGTCCAGCCCTTGCCGTGGCAAGCCCTCCATGATAGAATGAGTCATGTTTGAAACAAATTTCCCCAAAAAGCTCTTCTTTCTTGCCCTCATTTTCCTCAATGCGCTGTGTATTCCTGTCGGTGCCCAGCAGGAGGACTTGCGGCAGGTGACGGTGCCGATGGAGCCGGCCTTTACCTACATTTCCCAGTACGAGCGGGACACGGGGCTCTTTTCCCCAAGCCTGACGGGGCTGGATCTTATCAAGGTGGGGCTGGACTTTTCATCCTGTCCAGCCGAGACGGAGGCCGGGCAGCAAATCTTGCAGCAGTACCATCGTCTTGCCCAGGAGGTCAAGTCCGTAGAATATCACAGGATGGACCTGGCGGAGCGGGGGGAGGCAGTGCTACGGCTCATGTATCGGGATGTTATGAAAAAATATGTGGCGTTGGAGTCCAGCGTTACCGCCATGTTCCAGAAGGGGCAGTACAACTGTGTGTCCGCCACCCTGCTGTATGTTGCCCTGGCCAAGGAAGCCGGCCTTGAGACCACCATCTACAAGACCACCGACCACAGCTTTTGCGCCATACAGTCGGACGGCAGGCTCATTGAGGTGGAGACCACCAATCCCTACGGCTTCGATCCTGGCACCAAGAAGGCCATCCCCTCCAACAAAAAGGGCGGTTCTAGCTGGGCGGTGATTCCCCAGCAGCACTACCGCAACAAGATTGTCATCAGCGACCGGGTGTTAGCCTCCCTGATTGGCGGCAACATCAGCACCCTGGCCATGCGGGAAAACGACTATCGGCTGGCCGTTCCGCTTTCCATCGCGCGCTATGAATTCACCCGCAAGGAGGAGACCACCGCCGCCCGTCAGGTGAAGGAGGAATTTGATGTTGTTGCCACCAACTACGTGAACCACCTGCAGAAGACGGGGCGTGTGCTGGCGGCCTTGGACTGGATGGAGCAGGCCATCGGCACCTGGCCGACCAGCCCCATCTGGCAGGATTGTGTTGACATGGTGGTGCACAACTCGGTGAGCGCCTATTTGACTCAGAACAGGGTGGATCAGGCGCAGGAAGTGTACAATACATGGCAGGATCGCCTTACTGAAAGGGCGCGCAATGATGTTGCGCTCAACTTGTTCATCGGAACGATGGATGCCGGCATCAAGGGGTTGGAGCCCCGGCAGGCGCTAGCCTTCCTTCAGATTATGGAAGAGAATCCAGTGGCGTCCACCATACAGGGGGCGGCCAAGCTGAGGGAAAACCGGGAGCTCGTCTGGCGGCAGCAGGTGACAAGCTTGGCGGACCAGCAGAAATTCCTGGAGGCAGCCGCCGTGGCCCGGCAGGGGGTGCAGGCTTTGGGAACCAGCAGGATCCTGTCCAGCCTGGAGAATCAGTGCCTGGGCAACCATGCCATTACCATCCATAACCGCTACGCCGACTTGTTCAACCGGAAGAAATATGAGGAGGCGCTGGAGGTGGTGCAGCAGGGCTTGATGGAGGTTCCTGGCAACCGCACCCTCCAGGCGGACTTGAACAAGGTGCAGAGGCTATTGCGGCAATAGCCGGGGGAATCGACTTGTTTGGTGAGGGAGTGCAGCCTGATGCTGCTGACTTTTCTTGAAGGGGGATGAGATGTTGGTCAAGGTGAGGCATGGCAGACAGCTGCCGTCGAGGATGATTCCGTTGGTTTTGGCTGTGATGGTGTCCGTTGCCGGATGCAGGAGCAGTCCTGCGACTGTCCGCCAATGGGACTCCGCTGGCTTTGTGCTGGTGATTGGGGGGACAGCGTCTGCAGATGATGTCTTTGCAACGCCAATAGAAACAGGGGATGACAGGATTGTGTCCAGCTTCTGGATGAGCGACCACGAGGTGACCCAATGGGAGTGGCATGAGGTGATGGGGAGCAATCCCAGCTATTTTCAAGGGGAATCCAGTCCTCCAGCCAGGGGAGAGGTATGCGACCTGCGCCCCGTGGAACAAGTGAGTTTCTACGATGCCCTTGTCTACTGCAACAGGCGAAGCATGAGGGAGGGACTGACTCCGGCCTACAGCATCAACGGCAGCACCAATCCTGATGATTGGGGTGAAGTCCCCAGCTGGAGCAGCGGCAGTCCTTGGAGCATGATGCGCTATGATGTTGCTGCCAACGGCTATCGGCTGCCCACTGAGGTGGAGTGGGAGTATGCGGCTCGTGGAGGAGACTTCCATGCACCGGCTTGGAATTATCAGTATGCTGGAAGCGACAGTGTCGATGTGGTGGCCTGGTATTTTGACAACTCTGGAGGCAAGACCCATGAGGTGAAGAGAAAACATCCCAACAGCCTTGGCTTGTACGATATGAGCGGAAACGTGTGGGAGTGGTGCTGGGGATTTGTTCAAGACAGTTCAGATGACCGCTGTTGCCGTGGCGGTTCCTGGTTCATTGTCGAGGGCTCCTGTTCGGTGGCGACTCGCAATTATGGGCCTGCCTCCACTCGACACAATCACCTTGGTTTCCGTGTGGTACGGAATGCCAACTAGCTTCGTTTCCCGCCAGTTGATGTCGTCTGTGCAAGACCGAAACGATGGCCTGCCCTGCATTTTGTCTCGCGGCCCAGGGCTTTTGGAATTGATTTTTTCTGCTATATTGTAGTCCCGGTCTTGGACGGGCCGGCAGGAGTTTGCCAATGAAGAAAATACCCGTCATCTATGAAAACGCTGAGATTCTCATCGTCAACAAGCCTGCGGGACTTGCTGTCCAGGGTGGGGCGGGAGTCAGGAATCCCTTGGATGCGCTTCTATGCGGGCAGCTTGGGTCAAAGGTTTTTCCCGTCCATCGGCTGGACAAGGAGACATCCGGCCTCTTGGTGGTGGCAAAGACCTCCGTTGCCGCAGGGCTCTGGACACGGCGCATCGCTTCAGGTCAGGTGAGGAAGGAGTACCGGGCCCTGTGCCTGGGACTGGTGCAGGGGCTTGAGGCGGAGTCAGCCCAGGGCAAGGCCGGAAGCCTCACCCGGAAAATTCAGGTGGTAGGAGTCGGGAAGGAGGCAAGGACCTTGTACCAGGTTGCGAGGATTTTTCCCGTTGCTTCAATCCCGCTGCTGGAGGATTCTGGCGGAATCTTGTCCCCAGACTCAGTCCTTTCCCTTCTGAATCTGACCCTGGGTACGGGCCGCACCCACCAGATTCGCATCCATCTGGCCCAGTCAGGCTGCCCCATCCTGGCTGACGACAGGCACGGCGACTTCAAGGCGAACAAGCTGCTTCGCAGGGCCCTGGGCATAAAGACCTTGCAGCTGGCCGCCACCCGTCTTACCCTGCCGTTGGACGGCCGCCCCGCCACCTTTGAGATTCCCCTGCCACCCCACATGTCGGCCGCCTTGGAGTCCTTGGCGCAAGGCCGTGGGGGTGGCCCGCCTGTATCCGAATGCCCTCAATCCCCGGTTGTTTTATGACATGCTTTCCCGTCATCCTCCACGATGGGAAAAATACCGTGACACCTGCGAAAGGGCCTTTCGGCTGGCGGCGGGATTCTTTTCCAGCATGGAGATGAAGTCCTCTGCCTCAATGCGGATTACCTGCACGTCGGTTTCGGCTCTGGCCGACTCCTCTCGGCTCCGTCCCAGGATGCAGGGCAATTCGCCAAAAAAGTCCCCCGGCTGGCATTGCTGGATGTGATGCTTTCCCGTGATTTGCACCTGTCCCTGGGCTAGAAAGTAGACCCACTCGCCCTCGTCTCCGTCCCGGTAAATCATGCTTCCTGCTTGGTAGTCAGTGGCTGCCGCCATCCGCAGGATAAAGTAGTCGGGGTCGATGAACAGCAGTCGGCGAAGCACCAGATGCAGCCGCACCTCCTCGCGGGCGGGCAGAAGGTAGAGCTCGGCTAGCAGCAGCTGGTCAAAGAACTGGTGCACAAAGAGGGCTTGGGCAAAGAAGAGGAGGAGGATGAAGAAGACGAAGACCTTCAGTAGCAGCAGGATGATGCCGCTCATCACGCCATAAATCATGTTGTAGGTGGTGGTGTCCCTGGATAGGTCGGAGAGGAGGCTAAAGCCGGAGAAGACGAGGGTACAGGCCGCCGCCGCAAGGATACAGTGCTTCCATCGGGGTCTTGTCCTGGTGGCCACCTTAAAGCAGATTGTTACAAAGCAGAGCATTAGGACGGCGGGTAGGAACCGTGTCAGCTGGTTTCCCAGCTCCACCATTACCGGAGGAAGCAGCTGCTGCAGGAAGCTTGCTTCCAGCAGGGTCTTTCCCGAAGAGAAGATGAAGATGACCAGCGCAATCACCACCACCAGAACCACCTCCCCCGCCACCACTATCAGCTGGGAGACCAGGGGGCGGGTCACCAGCTCCTTGTGGAAGATGCAGCTGATTCCCTTCATGGTGGAGTTGAACAGCCGCCGGGCCATCCAGAAGATGAACACCCCGATGACCACATTGAACAGGACTCCGCCGTGAAAATCCAGCACCGAATGCACAAGGTGGGGGACATCAAGGATTTGGGAAAGCCCTGAGTCAAACTGATATAGATTTGCCAGCACACTGGGGCTTGCCTTCAGCACCCGGATTAGAATCACGGCGCTCATAATCACCACCGGCAGCAGGGAGAACAGGAAGCTAAAGGCGCAGGCGGAGGCATAGGTAAGCAGGTCGTTCTGGATAAAGAAGTTTGCGGTGAGGAAGATTTCCTGGATGAAGGTTCTCAGCGTGTAATGTTTTGTTTTCTGTGGGGTGGAATCCCTGTCTGCCATAATCAAACTATACCCGAAAATCCGGCGGGAGGCTAGGACTTAGAGTCCTGCCGCTGGTTTTTGCCTCCTGTTGTTTCCCGTCCATAACAGTCAATTAACCAGAATTTGTAATTATTAACAATTTTATTGACAATCGAATATGTTTTTTTGTAAAGTTTTATCATCAAAAGAGTCCAAGATACGGAGGTGAAGGAGCATGGACGCAAATTTCAGGAGCAGGATGGAGGCATTGCTGCGTGAGAAGGGAATGACCCAGCGGGAGCTTGCCGCACGGCTGGGCGTGAGTGAGGTGACGGTGAGTCGCTGGATGACCTCCGGGGTGAATGGGCGCAGTCCGAATGTACAGACCCTGCAGAAAATTGCGGACATCCTTGAGACGACGCCTGACGACCTTTTGGGAAGGTCGAAAAGCGGCGGGGACATGGGCGATACTGTGAGCCTGGGGACTATTCTTGCGGGGACGGCCCTCACCGCCACCGCCGTAATCGGGATTGTGGCCCTTGCAAAGGCCATGGGCAAGCTGACCGACAAGGACAAGTCCCAGATAGAGGACATTCTGAACAGGGATGTTGAGACATGAAGGGGCTGGCAATAGCTACGCTGCGAGGCATGGCCGGCTTGCCTTGTACTGGCTTGCTTGCAGGGTAACCTGTTGTTTAACAGTATTTGCTATGATAATATTAAAAATTATATTTTAATAAACAATTTTATTGGCATATAAGTAAAATTATTATAATGTTTTACTGTAGGTAAACTCTATATTACAATAACCTTCCTAGAGTTTGCCAAGGAGGTCTTATGAAGAAATCAACGATGGTTGCGCTGGGCTGCGGAGCCGGCGCAGTGGCCTGTATCGCCTTGGCGGTGCATCTCAGGAAACGGAGGCAGACCGGGGCAGCCGTGGCCTGCGGGGTTGTGGGAGGCTGTGCCGCTGTTGTGGCGGCTGGTGCGGCAGTGCGCTCGGCGGGGGAAAAGAAGAAGATTCCACAGGAAGTCCGGGAGCTGCATATGAGGGCCGGGGGTAGCCCTGTTGATTATGATGCGATAGAGCTGTACGACAGATTGCCCACGGTTGCAGAGGTAAGAGCTGCCGCTGCCAGCATCAATTTTGATATGTCTGGTTATACCGACGATGAGATACAGTCTGTTATTAATATTGTGTCTGCCCTTTCATTGCCTAATGGAAAAATATATATGCCTCAAAACCAGACTGTTCATGGAAGAGTATCACAACAACAGATTAATGCCCTGCTTGCCCACGAGGTGGAGCACCAAGCCCAATATCAGAACAACGACGCAAGGCAAATATTCGGACGGCTGGTTCAGGAGGCCCAGATGGATCGGAGTGTCATTGACCCATACAAAACACCGGACTGCCTGGAGTACGAGGCACAGCTAATTGAGGATAATGCAGAAGATGCCTATCTCCAAGGCTGGAGACCGTCGTCTGCCGTCCTCAACGCAAACTAAACTTCGTGGAGAGATGAGAATGAAAAGGTTCATGTTTATAGCACTGATGTTTCTGACCTTTAGCAATGTGTATGCCGGTAGAAAAAGGGGAACTGTTAATCTATGCAACTTAGACTTTTTTGATGAAATAACCGTCACATGGGAATACGTGCATGAAGATGCAGTGCAGGCATCCTTTGAGGAAAGAGGATATGCTAGTTGGTCTCAGGATATAGGGGGAGCCGTAGTGGACTGCGTTTTTTTTAGCCGTGAAAGAAATGAAAGGAACTTTGCAGTGATTAAACCTGGAGAAAAGTTCTGTCTGATAGGTTATTACATTCACTGGAGGGATGTGAATACAGTGGAGACCATTCCGCTCATAAAGCAGCTGCGCTCAATCTACAAGAAGCTGGAGATACGCTTCCCCGATGGATCCATTATTACGTTAGACACTGTAGGAACGTGTATGGCACGAAAATGGGCTGGTGCAGGTTTTGACATACAGATTTGTCATCCAAAGTACACTGTAATGTGGAAGCCTGTAGAGGAGATATAGCCTCCCCCATCCTAAAAAAATTGACGGCAGCTTTGTCCTTGCAGGCGGAGCCACCTCCTTTCCTAGTCTTTTTCAAAGGAGGTCTTATGAAGAAATCAACGATGGTTGCCCTAGGCTGTGGGGCCGGTGCGGTGGCCTGTATCGCCTTGGCGGTGCATCTCAGGAAGCGGAAGCAGACCGGGGGAGCCGTGGCCTGCGGGGTTGTGGGAGGCTGTGCCGCTGTTGTGGCGGTTGGTGCGGCAGTGCGCTCGGCGGGGAAGAAGGAGGTGCCTAGGTTGGAATATAGGGGAGGGCAGGGATCTAGGTTGGAGACGAACCTAGGCAGCGAGTATGCGGTGGAGCGGATAGAGATAGCCCATGAGGGGCTTGAGGTGGACAATGATTTAGCAGAGGTGAGTGGTGCAGGAGTGGCAACACCTGTGGGGGAAAATTTTTCTGATTTAAAGGTTTCAAGTCCTTGGGGATATAGAGAGTCATTTTCAACATCAAAAGGTGATACATTACCAGGACATAATGGAATGGATTTTGTCGCTGAAAAAGGAACTAGAGTAAATGCAGTGATGGATGGAACAATTACTTATGTTGATTCCAAGGGTGATGGAGGTTATGGTAAGGTTGTTGTAATAAAACATGAAACAGGGGCACAAACATTATATGGACACTTAGATAGGGTTTTAATTGACACCCGACAATTTGTACAGGCAGGTGAACAAATTGGAACAGTCGGCTCTACAGGTAAGTCTACAGGTCCACACCTTCACTTGGGGTATGATGGAAATAATGATGGTGAATTTTCGAGAGAAGATATTCAGGATAACCCGGCATCAATCTTATATGGTGGAGAATGGTGATGCGAAGGAATTTGTGTTGCTTCATATTTTTCTTTGTTCCCCTTATCATCTTTTCCAATGGCAGTTCACCTGCAATCTGTGATGCAGATGGCAATGAATACTTTTTAGGAATGCCGCCCAATGCTATCAGAAATATTTTAGGAGAACCGTCTGAAATATACATACAACATTTTTTACCGGAAAAACCAGAGTTTGACGAAATCTATTGGGAATATGACTCCGGCATTGTTTTTTCTTTTTACAGAGGTGAAGCAGAAATAAGACGAATTGTGTTTTGGGAGGACAGATATCTTATAAAGGGGAATCTGCAATTATTTAGTCCAATTCATACGCCCACTACAGCATTACCTGAATTCTTTCATGATGGTAAAAGGATTGACTGTCAAGAATATTTTTTCATTGAATTTTCTTACAGGAAAAGAGACAACCACCCTTTTAGAAGAGATATGTTACAATTATATTTCAAGGACAATCTTTGTTTTAAAGTTTGTTTAATTGATGACTCAGAGTTTTTATAGTATTGGAGATACTGACATCAGGATATGAAATCATGGAGCCAAGGTGAACTATAAGCTATTGTGGCTCATTCTTTCATTGTTGCATTCTTGGGAGAATTGATTCTATGAAGAGAGTGTTGTCGTTATTCATTTCTTTGCTGTTTTCTGTTAGCCTGTATTCTAATCCCTCCGTGGGGATAACCATCGGTGAAATCTCTGTATCAATCGGTGAGAATATGGAAGATGTTGTCAAAAAAAATGGGTGTTCCAAATAGGGGTGAGGTACTTCCATGGGAATATAATCATGATTGGGACACAATTTGTTACAAATATGGCAACATCACGATATGGTTTTACCGCATAGTGAATTCCGTGAATAGAATGGAAGCAATTTGTGATTCCAATGCGTCCGGTGAGCATGACTTGTTGATAAATATATACAATGTTGAATGCAAAGTTGGTGAGACAAGAAGTGAGATTGACAGGAAGTTAGGCAAGAAAGGTTTTCCCCTTGGAACACATACGGACGACCATTTGAGCATGTATTTGTATGAATTCAAGGATTTTTTGGAGGCTGTGTTTCTATATAATCAGAGGAATCGTTTACAAGGTTTTTCTTTTGGTTATGTGGATCCGTGATTTCACTGGCCAGCTTGTCTTCCAGCGGCTTGCTGGGCGATTTGTTATTTGAGGGTGTTTACCATATTAATATTAAAAATTACAATCAAATAAACATTATATTTACATATAAGTTAATATTTATGTAATATACAGCTATAGGAAAACTCTATATTACAATAATCTTCCTAGAGTTTATCAAGGGAGGTTAAACATGAGAAAATCAACGATGGTTGCACTGGGCTGCGGGGCCGGTGCGGTGGCCTGCATCGCCTTGGCGGTGCATTTCTGGAAGCGGAAGCAGACCGGGGGAGCCGTGGCCTGCGGGGTTGTGGGAGGCTGTGCTGCTGTTGTGGCGGCGGGTGCTGCTGTGCGCTCGGCGGGGAAGAAGGAGGCCCTGCGGCTGGAGTACCGGGAAACCCCGTTGCTCACCAAACCGGGTGGCTCGGCAGACAAACGAGGCTTCTTCGGTCATGACACCATCGATGTCTCCCGGCTTCAAGTTGGGAATAAGGTGGAGGATGCCGAGTATGTTGGGGAGATGAAGGAAAATGAAGATTTTAAGGTGAAAAAAAATTGATTTTAAGCGGCATCGTTTTCCTATTTCTGTTGAAGGTATCGGGGTAAATTCAAGTGCAGTTTTTTCTTTGACATCTACGTTATCAAATAGATTCTTGGAGATATTTGCATCAGGATGGTTTGTTGGCAAGAATCTGGTGGACAGCTATCAATTGTTTGGCGGAGCGACGCTTGTAGTGAATGGAATCAACTTAGGACGGCAACCATTTGTAATTCCAAACTATAATTACGTTTCAAAGGGATATCCTTACCAAACTATAGGAAAGGCATCCTTCTTCCATTTATTTACAAAAAAGGATGAAGTGCATCTTGTTTTAGATTTATGGCTGAGAACTGAGGTGGACATGAGAGCTAATGATGGGTTGTGGCAATATCCTGACAAAAAGGTGGTGATACAATGAGATTGACTCTTCTAGTTTCAGTACTGTTGGTGTTTTTTGCATCCTGCACCAACACGGAGGATATCTTGCGCTCTGGCTGGGACGCCTTCGACGCCGGGCAGTATGAGGTGGCGGCGGAAAAGTTTGACACGGCAATGCTCCGATCAAAGCACCGCTGGGACAGGGGCTACGCCCAAAAGTGCACCTTGTTGAAAGGGCTGTATTATTTCAACAAGATTCCCAAGAAAATGCTGTATGACCAGGTGTATTTGGTGTACCAGCAGTGGTTCAAACATAATCCGGAGGATACGGAGCATCTTGTTCCCTATGCAGGGTTGCTGTTTCTGATGGGAGATGAGGTGCAGTACCGTCAGCTGCTGGAAAGAGCCTACAACCCCGACCACGTATATAATTTTGACCCTCCCACCACAACCGATATGTGGAATGCCTATGCCGGGGTTGCACTAGGGAAGGTGGAAAAGGAGGTGTTCAAGGACACCGTGTTTATGCCCTCTCATTCAGAAATTGAAGATTGTGAAGGTGATTGCTCCATGTTTGATTTGGATGAAAGGGAAATGATAGACTTGTTTGTGGGCAACTGACGGGCTGTAAACCGACACCATTCAGCAAGGAATCGGAGGCGCCGTCCGAAAGAGCGGAGCCTCCACCTTTTCCAGTTTTTCAAAGGAGGTCTTATGAAGAATCAACGATGGTTGCGCTGGGCTGTGGAGTCATCGGGGGCTGAATGATTGGCCAGAGCACTTGGAGTGCCCGCCGCTTTCTGCTATAATCCGTGTCACGGTAATTTCAGGAGGAAGTATGAAGCATATAGAGGTGGTGGCCGCCATCTTCTCCAAGATGAGTTTTGAGCGGGGCTATGAGGTTTTTTGCGTCCAGCGTCCTGGGCCCAAGCCCGGCGCGGAGCCCAGTGAGGTTGACTTCAAGTGGGAGTTCCCCGGCGGCAAGGTGGAGGAGGGGGAGAGTCACGAGGATGCCCTGAGACGGGAGATTTGGGAGGAGCTTCAGACCACCATATCCGTGGACGACTTCCTGATGACGGTGGAGCACCAGTACAGGGACTTTTCCGTCACCCTCCATCTGTACTACTGCACGCCCAACAGCCCCTTCGAGGTGCAGGAGCACATTGACTCCTGTTGGCGCTCCGTGGACACCATGGAGGAGCTGGACTGGGCCGCAGCCGACTATCCGGTCATCAAGAAGTTGCAGGAGATGCAGGAGGGGGAGCGGCAGGAGCGCTTCTGGGGCATGATGTGCTAGCCGGAGCCCCTGCCATTTGTGCGGGTAGGGTGCCTCCCCGCCCCTGGTGTGGTGGTCGGGTAGCTGCGATGGATTATGATAGCGGGAGACACTCACTGAAGGTGTTGTTTGTTATGAATATTTCTTCTTATTTTTCCATCTTGTTAGTAACGCGGGATGTTTGTTTTGGTTTGCTATTTTGAACTGATTTTTATATACTTCCTTTCGTGAGCATGATGTTATGAAGAAGACGACACTTTTTTTTGCCTTGTTATGTGCCATTGTTCCCTTGTGGGCCTCTGATCCAGAGCTGAAGGCCCTGATGCGTGAGTCACAGCCCTTTGACCGGGGCGTGCCGCTGATGGCCTCTGTAGATGCCCTCATTACGAACAAGAGGGGAAAGCAGACTGTCATGAAGTACAACATGTACACCAACCGAGCCGACGGAAAGGTTGATGTTATGATTGCATTCTCCGCCCCGGACTCCTACGACGGCACCCGGATTCTCACGTCGGTTCCAGAGGAGGGGGGTGTTCCCGGTGTCACCATCAAGTTCAAGTCGTTTTTCGCCACCATGAGGATTCCGGTTCTCAGTCCGGCAACCTCCTTTTTCGGCATGGACTTCACCTCCGGCGACATGAATCCCCGCAATGCATCCTTCGACACCTACACCCTGTTGCAGACCACGATTTTGGCGGACGGCAGCCCTGGCTACATTGTCGAGGCCATTCCTATAGAGGACAAGCAGTACGATCGGATTGTTCACTATCTTGATCTAGACAAGCGGATGATTGTCAAGAGCGAGATGTACAATAAAAAAGGGGAGATGGTGAAGCTCCTTGAGGTGCTGGAGTGTCTGCCGGTTCAGGACATCTGGTCGGCAACCAAGGTGAGGATGTCCGACTTGAAGTCCGGCTCCAACACGGTGTTGACCTACACGAGTCTTGCCTATCACGGGGACTACAAGCCCTATGTGAGCATAGCCTTCTTGAAAAACGGAGAGCCTCAGGGCTAGGTTCTCTCACTTTACCTAGCTAGTCTTTTCCGCTATAATCTTTTCCTATGGAAATTTGCTTTGTGATGCTCAAGCCCGGCGTGGTGAACCGCCGGATTGTGGGGGAGATTGTATCCCGTCTTGAACGGAAGGGACTGCAGCTGGTGGGAATGAAGATGCTCCGGGTGTCCGATGCCATCGCTGCCAGCCACTATGCCGAGCATGTGGGGAAGTCCTTTTACCAAGAATTGGTGGATTACATCACCAGTGGGCCAGTCATTGCCATGGCCTGGCAGGGGGACGATTGTGTTTCCTTGGTTCGTAAGCTGGTGGGAGCAACCAAGCCCTCCGAGGCGCAGCCGGGAACCATCCGTGGCGACTACTGTATCCATACCAATCACAATGTCATCCATGCCTCGGACTCTCCAGAAAGCGGAAGGCGTGAGGTTTCCCTCTATTTTAAAGACGAAGAATTGTGCCTGTGGAATGATGAGCTCCAGGGCTGGATGTAAGGGAGGACACCATGAATGCGAAATCAGTGGGTATTGTTGGGGCCGGAGCCTGGGGAACTGCTGTGGCTCAGGCGTTGGCTCGTGGTGAGAATGATGTGGAGATTTGGGCCCGTGAGCAGGATGTGGTGGATTCCATCAATCTGAACCATGAGAACTACCGCTACCTGCCAAAATTCCGTCTTTCAGAGAATCTTTCTGCTTCCACCGACATCCTGCAGGTGGCTTCCAACAAGGAATTTCTGGTTCTTGCCAGTCCCTCCCTCTACCTTGCCCCCACTGTTGCCCAGCTTTTGGATGTGCCGTCCATCAGGGACGGCTCCACTTGTATCGGTGTGCTGACCAAGGGCTTTGTTCCTTCAGATAAGGGACCACGCCTCATCCTTGAGACACTGGAGGAGGTGCTGCCACCGGTTTATGCTAAGAGCTTGGTCTATATCTCCGGCCCCAGTCATGCAGAGGAGGTTGCCATGGGCAAGCTCACTGGCCTTGTCGCCGCCAGTGAGAACCCGAAGAATTCCATCCGTTTCCGCGAATTGCTTCGGGTGCAGGGTCTCATGGTCTACTCCAGCCTGGACGTGGTGGGGGTGCAGATTTGTGCCGCCGCCAAGAACGTTATTGCGGTAATCTTCGGTGGCCTTGATGCCGTGGCCGAGACCTCCGACTTGTTTGGAGACAACACTGAGTCCCTGCTGTTGGCAGCCGGTTTGAACGAGATCCAGACTCTTGGCTTTGCAATGGGGGCCACTCATGCAGAAACCTTTAGTTCCATCGCCGGCGTAGGCGACCTGGACGTTACCTGCCGCAGCAAGTACGGTCGCAACCGTCGCTTTGGCCACGAGCTTATCCAGAAGGATTTGCTGGCCAATTTTTCCAGTTTGGATGATTTGATTTCTCGCATTGGAGAGATTGGCTATCTGCCGGAAGGGGCAGTTGCCTGCAAGTACATCCACGAGATTTGTCAGGAGAAGGGAATCAAGCTGCCCATCTGTAACGGTCTCTACCGAATCCTGAACAAGGAGATTGCTCCCATAGATTTTATGTACGAGCTTTTAGGGCAGCCCATTTTAGGAGTGAGTTAAGGAGAAAAGGGTGAATTTCATCGACGGGGGAGTGGCCGCTCCCATAGGTTTTACAACAAACGGCGTTCTTTCTGGTATTAAAGCAGGGCGTACAAGACCAGACACTGCATTGATTTTTTCTGAAAAGCCCTGCACTGCCGCCGGTGTCTTTACGAAGAATAAGGTTCAGGCTGAGTGCGTCAAGCTGTCCCGTCGCCACGTGGCGGATGGCTCGGCTCAGGCGGTCATTGTCAACTCCGGCAATGCCAACGCCTGCACTGGTGAGCAGGGAGCCCAGGCAGCCCTGCGGATGGCCCAGTCTGCGGCATCCCAACTCCATCTACAGGAAGGCGACGTGCTGGTATGCTCCACTGGTGTCATCGGCCAGCAGCTTCCGGTGGAAAAAATTGAGGCAAAGATGGCGGACTTGGTGGCAGGGCTTTCAAAGGAGGGGCATCAGCTGGCTCGTGAGGCCATCATGACCACCGACACCCGCTACAAGGAGGCTGCCCTGGAAACCACCATCGGCGGAAGAACCGTCCGGCTGGGAACCATGGCCAAGGGCTCCGGCATGATTCACATCAACATGGGAACCATGCTGGGCTTTATCACCACCGACTGCGCCATCTCCTCCGCCATGCTGGACAAGGCCCTGTGGGAGAGCGTGGAGGGAACCTACAACTGCGTCTCTGTGGACGGGGACACCAGCACCAACGACACCCTGTTGATTCTTGCCAACGGCATGGCGGGCAATCAGGTGATTGACAGCGAGGGGGCCGACTACGAGGCCTTCCTGTCCGCCTTGAACCAGCTGAACAGGCTGATGGCAAAGCGCATTGCCGCTGACGGTGAGGGGGCAGAGCATCTGGTGGAGTGCCGGGTGGATGGCGCCGCCTCTGTGGAGGATGCACGGATTCTTGCCAAGGCGGTCATTTCTTCCAATTTGGTAAAGGCGGCCTTCTTCGGAAAGGATGCCAACTGGGGCCGCATCCTCTGTGCCATGGGGTATTCTGGTGGAAGCTTCACGCCTGAGAAGGCTTCAGTGTCCTTTGCGAGTGCCGCCGGAGGGATTCAAGTGTTCAAGGAGGGTGTTCCCCTGGACTTTGACGAGGAGCTGGCCCGGAGGATTCTTTCTGAGGATGAAACCTATATCGAGGTGGAGTTGCAGGATGGCAACTGTTCTGGTACTGCCTGGGGCTGCGACCTCACCTATGAGTACGTAAAGATAAACGGAGACTACCGCACCTGAGATGGGTAGCCAAAAGAACTGATTGCCCTGCAGCTAATTGCGGGGCTTTTTCATAGAAGGATAGTGAAATGGATATTTGTAACGAAGATTGGGCTGACGTACTGGTTCAGGCCTTGCCCTATTTCAAGCAGTTTGTGGGAAAGACCGTGGTGGTAAAGTACGGCGGAAATGCCATGCTCAACGAGGAGCTGAAGGCCGCCGTCATGCAGGACATTGTGCTTTTGAACACCATCGGAGTCCACGTGGTGCTGGTTCACGGCGGCGGGCCGGAAATCAATGCCATGCTGGAGCGGGTAGGCAAGGAGTCCCGCTTTGTCAACGGTCTGCGCTACACCGATGGAGAGACCATGGAGGTGGTGCAGATGGTGCTCACCGGCAAGCTGAACAAGGACATCGTGGGGCTGCTGCTGCAGAGTGGCGGGCGTGCCGTGGGCTTGAGCGGCGTGGATTCCGGCCTCCTTCGGGCAAGGAAGATTGACTCTAACGGTGAGGACTTGGGCTTTGTGGGCGATGTTACCGAGGTGCATCCCGAAATCCTCCAGTCCCTGTTGGAGCAGGGCTTTATCCCGGTGGTGTCCACCGTAGCCTTGGGTGAGCAGGGCGACATGAACCGCTACAACATCAATGCCGACACCGCCGCCGCCAAGATTGCCGTGGCATTGAAGGCAGAGAAATTCGTCCAGCTCACCAATGTGCCTGGTGTCCTCCGTGACGTAAAGGACCCCTCCAGCCTCATCAAGCGCATCGCCCGGGATGCCATCCCCTCCATGATTGCCACCGGCATCATCTCCTCCGGCATGATTCCCAAGATTGAGTGCTGCTTCGAGGCCCTGAAGGGCGGTGTCCCCCGCACCCACATCATCGACGGCCGCGTCCCCCATTCCCTCCTGATAGAAATGTTCAGCGACCGAGGCGTAGGAACGATGATTCTGTAGCCGAGGTCGCCCCGACCGAGGCGTAGGTACCACACGAAAATAAATTTTCATTTGCGCGGAGGGTATAACCCTGACCCGACTGCGATACCTTATGAGAACGAACTATACCCGAACGCTCTGCGTTGGGGTATAGTTCGTTCATTTATAAAATTATTACACAAGTCTACAAGTTTTGAAAGGATGTTTCCTCGCATTTTGTGTACGGAAAATGAGAGAAGCGAGGGGAAATGGAATGGATTTTATTATTCAGAAGGGAAATAAACTTGTTCCACTGTATCTATATGATATTTTTTTTTACCTTGTAGCAATCTAAAGCTATATTTTATTTTTTCATTTTCGTAAAAGCAAACTACATAAACAACATATTGGTTTGGGTATAGGATCGTCATATATTGCTTTGGCAAAATAAGAAAGTGTGAGTTCCCATTTATATGGTTTACTTTCTTGATTATTGAAATAATCATTTAGTGTGGTTGATATATCTGAAAATTCTTGTTCATTAAGAGTTCTGTTACCGCTTAGTCCATCTTCAATATCCCAAATTGCACAAGTGATATACACAACAAATTCTAGTAGAGAAAAAACTAAAATAGTTACTAGAATGGTCTTGATTTTAGATTTCAAGATTTTATTTCCTATAGACAATAATTAAATCACCATCAACAAAACCAAGGCCAATTCCATCATATTTTTTTAGGATAGAAGAATCTTCTTTTTCCAAATATGCCTTAACATTTTCTTCAACTTCTTGTAGGGTATGCTCCCAACCATTACTATTGGTAAAAAAATACATGTTTTCATTGGAACTAAAAATTTCATCACAAGCCCAGTCATCGTTATTTAATTCAAAACTTGAAGTTGCCACAAGCTGAACACCAAAAGTATTTGGTTGTGCTTCTTCATATACGTTAAAATTGATGGCCCTTGTATTTTCAGGAAGGGGGCTTTGTAATATTTTATCAAGCCATGTTGAAAAGCCTACATAATTAAACTCTTCAATTTTATTTTCTTTTTTCTTTTTTTCAAAAAACATTGTTCCTCCGTAATCGCAGCAAGCGAATGTATCTGTATCGCAATAAATTAGAAAGGAACTGACGGTAGTATAAAGCACCTACGCCGCTGGTCAGCAGCTCTGTCACCGGGAAGGTCAGCCAAAACCATTCAAGACCGAAACGGGAGAACAGGAAACCAAGTGGAACGAACAGCACTACGGTTCTAATTACTGTCAACAGAGAGCTTTTCAGACTGGAGCCAACCGCTTGAAAGAACACCGGGAATATCAGCGATGTGACCATCGGCAAAAAGCTGACGCCTATGAAACGGAAACCGACCCGTCCGATCTCAATGACAAGGGAATCCGAAGTGAACACGCTCAGCATTTGTGTTGGAATGGACACAAAGCAAAGCGTACCTACCGCCATCAACGCAAGACCAAATCCAACCGCAGTTGTCAGTGTTTTTCTGCACCGATCAATGTTTCTCGCCGCATAATTGAAACTGATCACAGGAACGATGCAGGTCTGCATAGCCCCAAGAGGAATGAAGAAGAAAGTTTGCCACTTGTAATATAATCCCAATGTCGTAACTGCTTGATCGCAGAATCCGGCAAGAATCAGATTCAGACCGAATATGTAAAAGGTATATGCCGATTGCATTAAAATGTTCGGTGTACCCAACCGGAATATCCTTGCAATATGTCCGGGATATAACTCTTTGGAAGGAGACTTACGAAAGCCTTTTCTTGCTACGATAGCTGCGGCAACGATCTGTCCTGCTACGGTTGCCACCGCAGCACCGGCAATGCCCATTTCGGGAAGTCCGAACATACCAAAGATCAACAACGGGTCAATGATAATGTTAGTAATCGCACCAACGATCTGTGCGACCATCGGTGTTTTCATATCACCGTTTGCCTGTAACACCTTTGTCCAGATGCTTTCCAAAAACAGACCGAAGCTGAACACACAGACGATTCTGCCGTATAAAACTACATCCCGAATAACCGCTTCGGAGCTTGTGGACAGTCTGGCATAGGCAGGCATAATAAGCCAGCAAACCAGAGCAAACAGAAACCATAGAACAATGGCAAGTGGTGTGCCTACTCCTGCAAATTCGTCAGCCTTTTCTTTCTTACCTTCGCCTAGCTTTGCCGCCATCACCGTGTTAATACCGACACCGGTTCCAACCGCCAGAGCGATCATCAAAAGCTGAATGGGATAAATGATAGAAAGTGCCGTCAGACCGGAATCGGAATACCGCCCGATGAACAGGCTATCAACAATGTTATAAAGCGCTTGAATGAGCTGCGCCAGCATAACAGGCGGCGCAAGTTTGAATAATATTTTGCTTATTTTCTCTGTTCCGAAAAACTCTGTCGTGTCCATAACGCCATTACCTCGATTCCTCCAGTGCCTGATTCAACGCCTGGTCATACTCCAACAGCAAGCCTGTAAGTGCTTGCAGCTTATCTTCTCCAAGAAGCTCCAACGCTCTGTACTCAACCATATCCAGTGATTCCAGAAAAGGAGCAGCATATTCATTTCCCTTGGGAGAAAGAATAAACGCTGGTTCTAGACTAGTATCTTTTCAGTATTCTGGCCAGTTCCCTGACCAAATCGTCGTGGTTGTACAGGCACTGACAGTCCAGCAAGTGTACCACGAATTTGTCGGCTGAACAACCGTTGAATTTTGCAGGCCTGCGCTTGGCAAAGCTCCTGACAAACCAGAGGTTTGTGCACTCTCTATCCCGTTCACATGGCGCTTCCTCCTGGCAAACTCGTTGTGGCTGAGAAATACACGGTAGTGGTCGTACCCATGACAATCAGGCCGTACTAGCCGTCCGAGTGGATTGTGGGACCCTCCAGCACAAGTCCTTGCATTTAGGCATGAGGCTCTCCCTTGAGCAGTCGCTGACCATCCTGACGACGACCTTGCCGCCACGCTTGAGGAGGCCGAACACCGGTGTCTTTCCTGCCGCCCGCACCCCTCTTCCCTAAAGAATTTCCATAAAGACTTTTGTATGGGTGACATGATTTGAATTGACAGATTGATTTTTTTTCTTATAATTCTAAGAATTGTTGATTAAGTTGCAAAACAAGTGCAAGGAGATTAAAATGAAAAGGAATGTTTGCTTAATCCTCTGTTTTCTATCAATTACAGTTTGTTTTTGTTTGACTCCACGCTCACTACATATTTCAGAAATTTTTGAATACAGAGAAGGAAAACCAGAACAGCTTCAAATTTTTGAATCTGGGTCTTACGAATACTACGGAGAATTAATCGAAGGTGAAGATATTCTTTTAGAACATACTGTGTTCGATTGGAAAAACCTAAAAACCTACACAATCGTATATACTTCTGATGGTACAGAAATAAAAGAATACCGAGAAAGAACCTTTAATAGCGACCTTTTAATTGTGCAAGATATACGGGTAGATTGTGATGGAGAGCTCATTCTAAAATATGAATATACACCCGATTATTCTAGTTATAAATGTTATGCAATAGAAGATGATGAACAATGGTTATTCGACGAATACTACATCAAAAAAACAGCTACTGGATATAATGGGTTTTACCGCGACTATTACGCAAATGGAGATATTTATGCTGCTTCAAAATGTTCAGATCCACTACCCTATTTTTATGATAAATCAAAAAAAGAATTTGTAAACGAAATTTATTGTATGAAATACGGCATAAAATCAGTGGCTGAAGTTGAATATGACGATAGCAATAAAGTTGATGCTACATACAATTACATCTTCTCAGAAAAATCCTATGTGGTAATAGATAACATTTATGAAGAGAAATATGAATTATTTTACGACGATGATTACTACTTAATCAGGGCTGTTGAATATTACGATATTGATGACCTAGACCCGTATATTGATAGACGTATAATAATCGAAAAAGATTCAAGCGGTAGAGTAATTTCTTATAAGCTCTATGAAGATGTTGCAGATACAAACAATTTCAATCCAGATATTCATTTACCAGATGAATCTCTTATACTCAAGTATCCAAAAACTGGATTAAAATCTTTGGAACGTCCTACAGAATTCTATGACGATGACGACGACGAAGGATATTTTTGCGAAGAATGTGGTGAATATCACTATTATTGACGAATTTCACGACTAAGACTTTCAATCTTGTTTGTGCTTGAAATTTTGCGGCTGTTCAGTTCCTCGAAGGTATGGAACTGAACAGCCGCATTGCTGAAGATGACGAAAAGACAGGAGACTGAATTATTGGCTGGGGCTTTTGTCTAAAGAATAAAACCTTACAGACGAACAAATCGGTTTAAAATAAAAAAACTGGCAACTACCTACTTTCCCGCAAGAGCAGTATCATCGGCGTTGGAGGGCTTGACTTCCGTGTTCGGGATGGGAACGGGTATTGCACCTCTACTATGGTCACCAGCAATGATGAGATACTATCATGATGAAGAAATCTTGTCAAGGGATAAAATAGATTTTTTTAAATTTCTCTTGCCTACTCCAGTTCTTTTCTATAAAATGACCTTGTTTTCAAGGAGTGACCATGGAAAAGGTGATAGCAAACAATTACGGTAGCTTTGATGTTGTCTTCCAGCGGGGCGAGGGCTCCCGTCTGTATGATGTGGACGGCAAGGAATACATCGACTTTGTTTCAGGCATCGGGGTGAACTGCCTGGGACACAACCATCCGGCCTTGGTGAAGGCGGTGCAGGAGCAGGCCGCTCGTCAAATTCACATCTCCAACTACTACAACTCAGACCAGGGGCTGGCCTTTGCCCAGGAGCTGCTTGCCGCCACCGGCATGGAGCGGGTGTATTTCGGCAACTCCGGGGCTGAGGCAAATGAGGCCGCCATCAAGCTGGCCCGCAAGTATGGCTGGCTCAAAAGTCAGGCTGAGGGAAGCGGCAAGCCTCGCAATGTCATTGTCACCTTGGAGAAATCCTTTCACGGCCGCACCCTGGCTACTTTGCGGGCCACCGGGCAGGAAAAATTCCATGTTCCCGCCTTTGAGCCCTATCCAGCAGGATTCCGCCACATTCCTGCCGGGGACTACGCCGCCCTTGAGTCGGCCTTTGATGAGACTGTCTGTGCCTTGATGATTGAGTGCGTGCAGGGTGAGGGCGGGGTGAACCTGATAGCCCCCGATTGGGCTCAAGCCGCCGCCACCGCCGCCCGCAAGTCTGGTGCCATCGTCATCTGTGACGAGGTGCAGACGGGCATGGGACGCACGGGAAGTCTGCTGGCTAGCGAAGCCTTGGGAATCCAGCCGGAGATTGTCACCTTAGCCAAGGGGATTGCCGGTGGCATTCCCATGGGAGCCTGCCTGTGGCGGGGTGGGCTGCGGGATGTCTTTGTAGCCGGTGACCATCAGTCCACCTTTGGGGGAAATCCTCTGGCCTGTGCCGCAGGGCGTGCGGTGCTTTCCCAACTGACTTCTGCCGGTTTTATGGAACGTGTGCAGGTGGCTGGAGATTTTATCCGCAGCAAGATTTTATCCTGGAATCTGCCCTGCATTAGGGAAGTCCGTGGAAAGGGGCTGATGATTGGCATCGACGTGGAGCAGCCTGCCGGACAAATCCAGAAAGCCTGCTTGGAGGCTGGCTTGTGTATCTCCACTGCTGGGCCCCATATTATCCGCTTTCTCCCCCCCTTGGTGATTGCTGACAGCGAGATTGAGCGGGGGCTTGAAATCCTGCGAGGGGTCTTGGCAGGCTAGCGGCCTTCAATTTTTTCTTATTATTTTGGATGGAATGAACTGCGTGATTTTCATTTCATCCGTAACAAATGTTATTGGATTCGCTGATTTTCTATCGAAAACCTGTGCTTTGGCACAAATGGTAGCTTTTTTTCCACGAAAAATCATTTGACAACTTGCATTCTTGGGTATATAAATAGTTATATCGAATATAAATGGGCATAGGCTGGCGCGCTGCATGTTTTGGATTGTGGCCTGCTGGCTTGTGTTCGAATCTTTTTTGGAGGAAGAAATGAAAAGAATCGTAGCAGGTGCATTTGCATTGGCCTGTATTGGTGGCATGGCTTTCGTTGGATGTACGAAGACGGGAGAGGCAGGGGCTGTTGTGTTGAACAAGGATAAGCCCTTGGTTTTCTTCAACCGTCAGCCCTCAGATCCTACAACAGGTGTCATTGACATGGAGTCTATGAACTGGAACGACAAGACTTACTACGTGGGCTTTGACGCTGCTGGTGGTGGTGCCGTTCAGGGCAAGCTGATTACCGATTACCTTGCTGGTGCGGATGCCACCATCGATCGCAATGGAGACGGAATCATTGGATACGTTCTGTGCATTGGTGACGTTGGACACAATGACTCCAAGGCCCGTACAGAGGGAATCCGCAAGGCCTTGGGAACCTGGGATGGCTCGACCGATCCTGGAAAGGTCAAGGAGGGCTCCGTAACTGTCGGCGGCACAACCTACAGGGTTGTGGAGTTGGAAGGAAAGGCCATGACTGGAACCGACGGCTCAACCTGGAATGCAAATGCTGCTACCGAGGCTATGGGCGGATGGGAAACCAAGTTTGGTACCCAGATTGACATGGTGGTTTCCAACAATGACGGTATGGCCATGGGTTGTCTCCAGGCCTCCAACTATCCTGCCGGTGTGCCCATCTTTGGATATGATGCCAATGCTGATGCTATCGAGGCCATCGGTGCCGGAAAGCTCACTGGAACTGTGTCTCAGAATGTTGACGCCCAGGCAGCCGGAACCCTTCAAGTTCTCCGCAATCTGCTTGACGGTCTGGTTGGTGCTGATATTTACACTAAGGGATTCTCCGAGCCTGACCAGTGGGGCAACCAGATTACTCCGGCTGTTGACTACCGCACGGACGAGAAGGCGGTGATGGCCCAGAATGCCGGTGTCAACAGTGCCAACTGGCAGCAGTACACTGCTGGAACCCGTGATGGTGGAATCAAGCAGTCCCAGGCTCCTAAGAAGAAGGTTCTTTTGACCATCTACAATTCGGCAGATAACTTCCTGTCCTCCTCCTATGTGCCTGCACTCCAGTTCTATGCTCCGCTCATGGGCATTGACTTGACGGTGGTACAGGGTGACGGACAGAACGAGTCCAGCTGTCTCGACAAGTTCACCAACCTGAACAACTACGATGCCTATGCCATTAACATGGTCAAGACAAACTCTGGTAGGGACTACACAGACAAGTTGAAGTACTAATTTGCTTGAATAATGGGGGACCTGAAAAATTGGTGCCCCCATTTTCACAGGTTTATCTCTACCCAGGTCAACCATGTCCTCGTGAAGGTTTACTTCACCAAGACGTGGTTTTTTCGTCGGTTGTTGGCTCGGAATGCTTTATTCTGCCAATGTCGAACTTTGCAAGACAGGAGCGCATTTTTATGGATGATATAGTTCTGGAGATTAAAAACCTGTCAAAGGCCTTTGTAAAGAACAAGGTTCTGGATGGTATCAATCTGACGGTGAAGAAGGGTTCCGTCGTAGGGCTTATGGGCGAGAATGGGGCCGGTAAGTCCACGATGATGAAGTGCCTTTTCGGAATATATGCCAAGGATGAGGGGCAGATTTCCTTGGAGGGCAAGCCCATCAACTTTAAGAATCCAAAGGAGGCATTGGAGAATGGTGTCGCCATGGTTCACCAGGAGCTGAACCAGTGCCTGGACCGTACTGTTGCGGACAATCTCTTTTTGGGCCGCTATCCCACGAGGGCTGGGGTAGTGGACGAGGCTCGGATGCTGACGGAGAGCAACAAGCTTTTTGCCTCCCTGAACATGAACGTCAACCCCAAGACCATCATGCGCACCATGTCCGTGTCCCAGCGGCAGATGGTGGAGATTGCCAAGGCCGTCTCCTACGATGCAAAGATTATTGTGCTGGATGAGCCCACTTCTTCCCTCACAGAACGGGAGGTGAGCAAGCTCTTTTCCATCGTCAATGATCTGAAGGCCAAGGGGGTTTCCTTTGTCTACATCTCCCACAAGATGGACGAAATCTTTCAGGTTTGCGATGAGATTGCAGTCTTGCGGGACGGAAAGATGATTCTTGCAAAGCCTGCCGTGGAGACGGATATGGGGGAGTTGATTTCTGCAATGGTTGGTCGCTCCCTAGACAAGCGCTTTCCCGATGTGGACAACGTTCCTGGAGATGATTTCCTTGAGGTACGCAAGCTTACCACCAAGTATGAGCCGGTGATCGAGGATGTTTCCTTTACGGTGCGGCGAGGGGAAATTTTGGGTCTATACGGGCTGGTGGGTGCCGGGCGCAGCGAGCTTTTGGAGTCCCTGTTTGGCATACGTACCATTGCTTCTGGAGAGATTGTGATGGGCGGCAAGAAGCTTAGGTTCAAAAACAGCAAGGATGCCATGGAGCATAGCTTTGCCCTGGTGACGGAGGAGCGCAAGTTCAATGGCATGTTCGGCAAGGACACCATCAAGTTCAACACGGTCATCACCAATCTCGACAGCTACAAAACCTTTGGTGTGCTGTCTAATCGCAAGATGCAGGAGGCTGCCGACCGAGAAATAAAGGTGATGCACACCAAGTGCGTCTCTGCCGACGAGCTTATCAGCGCCCTGAGCGGCGGAAATCAGCAGAAGGTTATCATCGGAAAGTGGCTGGAGCGCTCCCCCGACGTCTTCCTGCTGGACGAGCCGACACGGGGAATCGACGTGGGGGCAAAGTACGAAATCTACCAGCTCATCATCAACATGGCAAAGCAGGGAAAGACCATTATCGTGGTCTCCTCCGAGATGCCGGAGATTTTGGGAATCACCAACCGTATTGCCGTCATGTCCAACCACAGGCTGGCGGGCATTGTGGACACAAAAGACACAGACCAGGAAGCCCTGTTGCGGCTGTCTGCAAAATATTTATAAGAGGTAAACCATGGAACAGGTAACAGGAACTATTTCGACTGCAAGTCCGGAAGATGACGCACGATTGCAGCAGTACACCCAGCAGCTGGAAGACCTGCGGGCAGCCGGAGTGAACAAGGTGCTTTCCCTGCAGCAGGACATTGCCACTACCAAGAAGAGCAGAATTATTTCCGCCGAGGACAAGCAGAAGCTGATTTCCGGCTTCCGCCTCCAATTGGAGGCTGCCCAGAAGGTTGCCGCCGCCAACAAGTCGAGGGAGCAGCAGCTGGCAAAGGAGGCGGTGGCCTACAATAATGCCATCTCCAAGGAATACAAGGAGAAGGTGATTGCCCAGGAGAACAAGAAGCTTGCCGAACTGAAGGCTGCCTACGAGCAGGAGGTGGCACAGATTAAGGCGACGGCCCAGACCGAAATCAACGCTCTTTCCAGCCGTTACTCTGGAGAGGAGTTAAAGGAGGAGACCAGCGTCAAGAGGTACGAGATGAGCTCCGCCTTGTTTGATGCAAGGAGTCGCTACGCCTCTGCCGTGGAGAAGTGCAAGGACACCAAGAACCAGGCATTTATCACCCACGTCCAGAAGAATCGAAGCCTGCGCAACGGAAGGACAAACCTGATGGAGGACATGAGCCTTAGCTTCCGGGACTACATCTACAAGTTCAAGCTGTCCAAGTTCTTCCTTGACAATGGATTGTATCTTGCCATCCTGGTGTTCTTCATTGTTTGTATCGTGCTTGCTCCTCTGTCCGGCAGCGGAAACCTCTTGACCCTGCCCAACATCTTTACCATTCTGGAGCAGAGTTCCGTCCGTATGTTCTATGCACTGGGTGTAGCGGGACTGATTCTGCTGGCTGGTACTGACCTTTCCGTGGGACGAATGGTTGCCATGGGTGCCGTTGTCACCGGCCTCATCCTGCATCCCGGCATGAATATCGTAAAGTTCTTTGACATGGGTCCTTGGAATTTTACTGGCCTGCCCATGGGTGTGCGCGTCATCATGTCGCTGGTGATTTCCATCGCCCTCTGTGTGGCCTTTAGCTCCTTTGCCGGATTCTTTACCGCACGGTTCAAGATTCACCCCTTTATCTCCACACTGGCCACCCAGCTGATTATCTACGGTCTGCTGTTCTTCGGCACCAGCGGCACGCCCGTCGGTTCCATTGACGGTGGTATCAAGGATGCCCTGGGTGGACGCTGGATTCTGGGTTTCGTCAATGGCGAGCTGGTGACCTTTCCCAAGCTCATCATTCCCGCAGTGATTGCCATTGTTGTGGCCTGGTTCATCTGGAACAAGACCACCTTCGGAAAGAACATGTACGCCGTGGGTGGCAATGCCGAGGCGGCCAGCGTCAGCGGAATCAGCGTGTTCAAGGTGACCATGGGCGTGTTCATCATGGCAGGAATCTTCTATGGTTGCGGCGGCTTCCTAGAGGCCTTCAAGGCCAATGCCAGCGCCGGAACGGGACAGGGCTACGAGCTTGATGCCATCGCCGCCTGTGTTGTGGGTGGAATCTCCTTCAACGGAGGAATCGGAAAGATTGGCGGTGCGGTCATCGGTGTCATCATCTTCACCGGTCTCACCTACTGTCTCACCTTCCTTGGAATCGACACCAACCTCCAGTTTGTGTTCAAGGGCTTTATCATCATCGCCGCCGTCGCATTGGACAGCGTAAAGTACCTGAAGAAGAAGTAAGATTCAGGTGGTTTTGACTACCGAAAGGGCTGTGGCTGTAAGGTCACGCCCTTTTTTATTGGTTGGTTGTAAGTGTTTTGGGGCTTATGTCTATACCTGTTTAACACATTTTAGTCCAGCTCAAGTTTCTCCATTGACACTACGACAAAAAAAGGCTATGATAGTTCCATGATTTTTTCAGTAGCACGTCTGACAAAGAAGATTTCCTTTGCAGCAGAAGCCCTGAGTCAGGGTTTCTATAGCTTTTACTTTTATTATTTTGGAAATTCTTCTCTTGTATGGGGTGCCTGATAGAGCGGCGAAAGTTGCTGGTTGGAAAGCCCCTTGGGGCTTATAACCGAAGAAGGTATGGAAGTCCCGAAAGGGGCTTTTTTTTGTTTTTAGGGGCCATCCAGGGAAGGATGTTCCCGGTCATCAAGAAGGAGACGACGATGATTATAGTTTTGAAGCCAAACACTTCTGAGCAGGCGGAAAAGGATTTGATTGGGCATTTGAAGAGCTTGGGCTTTGACGTGCACATTTCTCACGGTGTTGACCACACCATCCTAGGATTGGTGGGTGACACCTCCCAGATGAAGCCGGAGAGCCTGACGGTGCATCCGGTGGTGGACAAGGTGGTGAGGGTGCAGGCTCCCTATAAGCGGGCTAGCCGTGCCTTTCATCCGGCAGACTCGATTATGCAGGTGGGAGAGGGCCAGGCGGGAGTCATTCCGGCAGCCATTGGTGACGGCTCTGTGGCCATCATCGCTGGTCCCTGCTCCATTGAGAGCGAGGAGCAGCTGGTGGGAATCGCTCAGGCGGTAAAGGCTTCCGGTGCCCGCTTTCTGCGGGGTGGGGCCTTCAAGCCCAGGACCAGTCCCTACAGCTTTCAAGGATTGGGCAGCCAGGGAATCGAGCTTTTGTTGGCGGCCAAGAAGGAGACGGGGCTGCCGGTGGTGACGGAGCTCATGTCCATCACCCAGCTGGAGCTTTTTAACGAGGTGGACGTAATTCAAATTGGTGCCCGCAACATGCAGAATTTTGACCTTTTGAAGGAACTCGGCGGCTGCGACAAGACCATCCTCTTAAAGCGTGGCCTTGCCAGCACCGTGAAGGAGCTGTTGATGTCCGCTGAGTACATCATGGCCGCCGGAAATGACAAGGTGGTGCTGTGTGAGCGGGGAATTAGAACCTTCGACCCTTACACCCGCAACACACTGGATTTGAGTGTGGTTCCCTATCTAAAAAAAGAAAGTCACCTGCCCATCGTGGTGGATCCCAGCCACGCCTGCGGAATGAGCTGGATGGTTCCGACTCTGGCAACTGCTGCTTTGGCGGTCGGTGCTGACGGCATCATGGTAGAGGTGCACAATTGCCCGGAATGCGCACTCTGTGATGGCGAGCAGTCCCTGACACCTGCCCAGTTTGACGAGCTGATGCAGAAGCTCAGAAAGTATGCCGCTGTGGAAGGACGCTCTATATGATGGAAACCATTGCCGGGGATTCCATCCCCTGGTCCAGCCCCCAGCATCTGACCTACGGCTTTGTGGGCTTAGGACTGATGGGTGGCTCCTTTGCCCGTGCTATCAGGGAGAGGGTGCTCTCCCGTCCTGATAGTACGGGAGGCATCCTCGCTTGCGATATGAACACCGCCTCCTTGTCTCAGTCTGCCGCCGACGGCATCATCGACGGGAGCTTTGTCCCCCAGGAGGCGGATGCCATGCTTTCCCAGTGCCATCTGGTGTTCATCTGTCTGTATCCCCATGCCACTGTGGAGTTCATGGCGGAGCATCGAGATTGCTTCCGCCCCGGCTCAATTGTGACAGATATTTCCGGCGTAAAAACAGAAATTATTCGCCAGCTTCCAGCCATTCTTCGTCCCGATGTGGACTTTATCAGCGGGCATCCCATGGCCGGAAGCGAAAAGGAGGGTTATACCCACGCCTCGGCAAAAATCTTCCGTGGTCGCAACTATATCCTGATGCCGCTGGAGCAGAACAGGAGTGAGCATCTGGACTTCTTCAAGAATCTGGTGACGGATCTGGGCTTTACTCGCATCATAGAGACGGATGCCCAGGTTCATGACCACAAGATTGCCTTTACCTCCCAGCTCTGCCACGTGATTGCAGCCGCCCTGGTGGACAGCGCCGAGGATACCCAGATTACCGCCTTTGGTGGCGGCAGCTTTGAGGACCTGACCCGCATCGCCATGATAAACGCTCCCCTGTGGACGGAGCTCTTTGCCGCCAATAAGACTGAGCTTTTGGGCCACATCGACAGCTTCCAGCGCTCCTTGGAGGAGCTCCGCCGCTGTCTGGAAACCGATGACCAGAAGACCCTGTGCCAGCTTTTGGAGGGAGTGCGCACCAAGCGGATTGCCATGTCCCGGATTGAAGGCTAGGGACAAAAAAGTCGTTCCCCCAGAGCTTGCACTGGCAGGAACGACTTCCCTTGAGCATGATGCTACGGGCGATGCCGCAGGCATTATGCAGTTTTGACTGACCTCAGTATCGCTTCGAAATCACTGGTGGGTAGAGGACGGGCATAGAAGTATCCTTGAGCAGAGCATTGTCCAATGTCCTTGATGAATTCCACCTGATCCCGTGTCTCCACTCCCTCCACCACAATGTCCAGATGGAGCCGCTGGGCCATCTTGATAAGGGAACGCAGGATGCTCCGCCCCTTTTCCTGCTGGCTGGGATCATGGTCGCCTGCCAGAAACCGCATGTCCATCTTGATGACATCGATGGGAATCTCCTTCAGCATATTGAGGGAGGAGTAGCCGCTTCCAAAGTCATCCATGGCGATAGTAAATCCAGCCTTGCAGAGATTGGAGCAAATCTCCAGGAAGACCTGGGAGTCTGTGGCGCAGATTGTCTCTGTCACCTCCAGCTCTATGTCCTTGGGCTCCAGTTGGTAGCGTTTCAGCAATTCCTCGAGCTTGGACTGGAGCTCCTTGCCATAAAAATGGATGCGGGACACGTTTATAGAGATGGGAGGTACCGACAGCCCCTTGTCCCGGGCACAACGGATGAAGGCACAGCAGGATTCCCACACATAGTAGTCAAGGTTGCGGATAAAGCCATTGCGCTCAAAGAGGGGGATGAAGTCTGCGGGGGAAACGACTCCTTTTGTGGGGTGCTGCCAGCGGACCAGAGCCTCTCCTCCCACCACCTGATCGGAATGCACGGCATATTTTGGCTGGATGTAGATGATGAACTGACCGGTGGCCAGCGCCTGCTCCATCTCACCCTCAATTTCCTTTTCCTTCAGAATCTGTTGCCTGAACTCTTCCTTGTAGCAATGGATAAAGGTTCCGGTACCACTTTTTCCGGCAGAAATGGCCAGGTCTGCCCGGTCACACATCTGGGGTACGGTGACATCGGTGCTTCCTTCAGCGGCGTAGATGCCGTACAAGAAGGCTAGGTCCATGTTCAGCCAGGGGACGTTTACTTGGCGAATCAGGGGAAGCTGGTCGTAGTACTTCTGGGGGACACAGATATAGAACTTGTCTGCGGAGAAACGGGCGGCGATGAATTTGAACCTCGGGGCATCCTTTTTCAATTCCCCCGCAACATGACACAGGAGTTGGTCGCCCTTGTCCATGCCATACAAGTCATTGACAACCTTGAAGTTGCATAGGTTGATGCGAATGATGGAGACGCCACCCTTGTCCTTATACTCAGCAATCATCTCCTCGGCCGCATCATAAAAATATTTTCGGTTGTAGAGGCCGGTCAAATCGTCAAAGGAAACCTCACCTTCAATGAACTCATCTATATGTTTCTGACTGATGCGATGGATGATGAAGATAATCGCCGAGCCAATGACAAGGACTATCAGCAGGACCTGTATTGTTTGCCGCAGCATGGTTTGCAGCAAGGACTTGTTGACTCCAGTAAGGTGATTGGCATGGACATCGATGGTCTCCAAATCCTCTCCAGTGGCGATAATCCAGTTGAAGGGCTTGTATAATTTGGCGTAGGAAAGCTTTTCCTTAGGACCGCTGCCGTCGATGGACTCAAAGAAATAGCGGTGGAAGACTTCGCCCCTTTCCCGGATACCCTTGAGTTCCTGCCGGTAGGGGAAATTTCCCACTGCGTCCTCTAGGTCGGTACTCAAGAGGTTGCCCTCAGTATCCTTCAGGTTTGGATGGATGATTCTGACGGCATAGTCATCCCCGCCGTCATAGTTGAGAACCTCGTTCACCCAGGAATAGGCATTCCCTCCGTAGTGGGCGGCATGAACCACATCGTAGGCATAGTTTTTTACTACGGTATTGATGATGGTCTGGTTGGAGCAAACGTAGACCGTTGTCGTGCCGAACTGGAGCGTCTGGCAGACCGCGGCAGTTTTTGCATTGGTTGCAAAGGAGTCAGGGGTAAAGAGGGCGCTCAAGTCCTGCCTTTCTCCGAATCCCAGGTGGCGGACTATCTGTCCTGTCCTGGCATCACAAAAAAAGACTTCCATGGCATGACCATAGAGCATGGTATGGATTTCCGGAAGCCATTCGTCAATGAAGGCATTGACGGCACTCATGCCACCCTTGGCAAAGGCTGCCGAGATGCGCTCGGAGGTGACGCTTGCAATTTTCTCCACCTGGGTCTCAACCTGCCTCATCTCCGACTCAATGCTGGTGATAATCAAATTGACCCGAGTCTGCAGCTCCTTTTCCATGGCCTGATAGGACTCCTCCTGGAGGATGATTACAGACTGGTCCGAGAAGGAGCCAAGCCGGAGGTAGGTGACTGCGAGCATCACCAGGAACACGGCTAATTGAGAAACCAACAAGATGTAAAAGTACTTCTTAAAATTCCACTTCATACGATTGCCCGACCATTTCGTTTGTTTTAGTGTGCTCTCACACTTTCCTTGAAAAAACTATTTCAAATAGTATAATGAAATTATAAGCCTGTCAAGAAAATACTTTGGGCGCGGTGGCCGGGCTGTCACTTCCATTGCAATCCATTTTGGGCTGCCACCATGCCTCACCCGTCCAGCCTCCTTTCCAGGAAGGACAGCACATCCTGGCGAATCAGCTGGTGGAGGCAGGTGCAATGGTATCCTTGCTGTGCTCGTACAGATATTCAGGGGCAATGTCCACCTCATCGCTCCAGACAACAGTTCCGCACTCGACATGGGCGGTGAGAAAAAAATCGGGGGATTGCAGGGATTTGTAGATGGGTTTTTCCAGAAGCGGGGCAGCATTGAAGACTCCAGTCTTACCGTCGGCAAAGTGGAGGAAGAGTGTGTAGTCTGGACGTGCTGTCACTTCCATTACAACCCAGTGTGGCACATTCATATTTCTCTCCAGTCTATCAATGCAAGGGATCAATTTTATATAAGGGCTGCTCGTCCATTGCAAGTTCCCAGTTTGCCAGGAGTTCATCCTTGTGCAGTTCAGCCCATGCCGCAATCAATTTGCATTGTCTTTTGGGCATATCGCCATTTATAAGCTCTCCATCCATATTGAATACTCCGTTATGGCCTTGGTATGAGCCGTGAAAATGTGGTGGATTGTGTTCTCCGTTGTTGAACATCCTGATAATAATACCAAAAAACATCGAGATACTTGGCATACTTCCTCCAATCTATCAAGGAGTATACTACATTTTCATAATATTTTAAACAGTTGTGGCAGGACGGCTTTCACAAGACTTGGGCTGCCACCATGCCTCACCCGTCCAGCCTCCTTTCCAGGAAGGACAGCACATCCTGGCGAATCAGCTGGTGGAGGTCTCCTACAAGTTCGTCGGTGAATTGCTGCGGGTCAAAGGCGGCCACATTTCCAGGTGAGCCCTTGTCCGCAAAGAGCTGGGAGACGGGAACCTCCAGCGCCAGCGCCAGCGCGTCGATAACCTCCGCCGACGGGAATTTGTTCCGGGATTCAATTCCTGATATGTATTTCGGGTTGCAGTTGATGAGCTCCGCCAGCTGCTCCTGGGTCAAGCCTTTTTTCCTTCGGTAATATTTCAGGTTCCGCTTGAAGATTTCTCTGGTGGTCATGCTGCTTAAAGCATAAGACGGTATCACCAAAGCATATACTTCCCAAAAGACTACTTTTATTTAATATTGACTAAAAATAGTCTTAAAAGTACACTTATTATTGTCTTACAGTATGAATTGCTGGTGGAATTCTTTGTTTGTAGTCTTTGGGATGGGATGAAAGGAGTGGGTGATGGTTGTGCCTGTTTTGTATTTGGTTATTCCTTGTTATAACGAAGAAAAAGTCTTGCTTATATCAAATGAAATTTTTTTATGCAAAATGAATTCATTAATTGACAGTGGAGCTATAAGTCAGTTGAGCAGGATTTTGTATGTGGATGATGGCAGTAAAGATAATACATGGAATCTTATCTGTGGCTTTTCCAGCAAGTATTTACTCGTAGAGGGCATCTCGCAAAGCAGGAATAGAGGACATCAAAATGCCTTGTTGGCAGGTTTGTTGGAAGCAAGGGAGTACTGTGACATTACCATTTCCATCGATTGTGACGGACAGGATGATATTGATGCTATAGATCGGATGCTCGAGGAGTACGCAAATGGCGCAGAAATTGTGTATGGGGTGAGAAATAGAAGGCAGTCCGACACTCCATTTAAACGCTACACTGCGCAGGGATTTTACAAATTCCTTACGACCATGGGTGTGGAGGTCATATACAATCATGCGGATTATCGATTGGTATCTCGGCGTGTGTTGCAGGAATTTTCCCAATTTACTGAGGTAAATCTATTTTTAAGAGGAATGTTTCCGTTGGTCGGCTTCAAAAGCACTTGTGTATATTACGAGCGTCATCATCGTCTTGCCGGTGCTAGTCATTATCCACTGCGGAAAATGCTGGGTCTGGCCATAGAGGGAATTACTAGTCTTTCCATAAAGCCTCTTCATCTCATTGTTATGCTGGGAGTTTTTGTAGCTTTATTTAGTTTTATAGCTACAATTTGGGCAGTTGCAATGCGTATACTCAACTCTTCTGTACCGGGATGGGCCAGTCTTGCCAGTATTATGTGTTTTTTGGGCGGAATACAATTAATTTCAGTTGGAATCATTGGTGAATATGTAGGAAAGATTTACTTGGAAGTGAAACGAAGACCCCGCTACATCATTAGTAAACGGACTGATGGGTTGCAATCGAATGACAAGTTGTAGGTCAGTTTAGATATTGCTTTTAGTGGCACTAGAGTGGCGTGCATTTTACAGTCAATTTGACTTGGAAAGGAGATTTGATGAAAAACTACAAAATGATTCGTATTGGTATAGCACTAGCAGGGGGTATAATTTTCCTTGTATTTCATTTTCCTGGCATTCAGGAGTTGGTTTTGCAATTGGGAGAGGGTTTGAAAGGAACCTCGCTTCGTAATCCAGACAAATGGAAAGGACTGATGGAGCAAGGTTCCTTTTTCTTTGCAGTTATTCTTTTTTCTATTTCTTTTGCATTGAACAAGTATGATACAATTTCTTGCCTTCCTAAAGATTCTAGCATGACGGACTTTTGTCTTGGTTTTCCAAAATTTATTCTAGAAAATATCCCCTTGGTGATACTCATAACCATCGCCACCCTTGCCATTCACGGAATAAAGCTGGGAGAGCAGGTTATACCTATCGACACAGAAATATGGCTGGATGATAGAACCATGAACTGGAAGGAAATAGGTCGTTTTTCTCTCATTCTATTGCAGGGATTGACAACTTTTATGGGGCAGAATCATTATCTAGTCAATTTCTTTTCCATTTTCCTTTTGATTGCCAGTACCTTGACATGGTGCTATCTACTGTGGGTGGTGTCTGGTTGGCAGGATAAATTTATATATTTTGCTTTTTCCGTGGTCTATTGTACGTCTCCTATATGGGTGGACATTCTGTATTTTACCTGCTTGTCTTTGGAGGTGTCCTTGGCTATGACCTTGGTTCCAGCTGCTGCCTATCTGCTATTTGCAGGATTAACAAAAAAATATCCTTTGTCTCTTGTCTTTGGTTGTCTCATCCTGTTCTTTGTGACAGGTATGTATCAATCCCTTGTGGTGGTGTTTTGCTGTGGATTATTGGTTTGCTCCTTTTTCTTTTTTGCGTCGGGCAAACACTCTCCAAAAGAAACTCGCTTGGTATTTTTAAAAGGAATTATCTGTATAGTACTAGCAGTTCTTGGTTATTTTGTTGTCGATAAAATCCTTCAGAGCTATGTTTTCAATGTTTCTCCCAGCGACTATTTGATAAATCAATCCCATGTCTCCCCCTTGCGCGTCTGTGCTGCAATCCCGGTCTATTTGTTCCGTCTGCTACAGAATTGGCCAATGGAATTGTTACTTGTTTGTTTGCTCTTTCCAGTATTATTTGTACAAGATTTTTTCAAAAGGGGCTCGATGGAGAAAATCATTGTATTTTTTATCGTGATGACCATGTTTGCTTTCCCCTTGGTAACTGGCGGGGGTGTCAGCTTTCGTGTTCAGCTGATGGAGCCGGTGGTAATGGGATTTGTCGCCTTTATGGTCTTTGGGAGACTGGGCAAAGGAAAACAGATATTCAAAGGGATATTCCTGGCTATCTGTTTATTTCAAATTCAAGAGGCTTCTCTAGTAAATTATACGGATTATCTTCGCTACCAGCAGGACAAGATGGTTGCCCACGATATTAACCAGGAGTTGCAACGGCTGGAATGTGGTGGTTTGCCGGTTGTCTTGTGTGGAGGCTATTCTCCACAGTATCATGTGGACCATAAAAAAAGCGAGGTTTCTGGTCATTCTATTTTTGAATGGGACAAAGGGCTTCGTCCGTCAGACTCCACATTGAGGGGGCTTGCGTTTATGAAGGCCATGGGATTTTATTATCATACTACTCAAGATGAGTCGTTAATACAAAAGGCACGGCTCGCCGCTGAATCTATGGTCGATTATCCTAGTCCCGGCTTTGTCCAGAGCCTTGGCGATGTGGTGGTTGTCCGTTTGTCAGAGTCATCCTACCTTCCTGAATGATTTTCCTTCAATTGACAGCAGCCCAAGTCCATAGTACTATGGGGGTATGAGCGATTTAGAGTTTCTTGACAAGTCAATCCGTCGTGTCCACGACTTTCCCAAGCCGGGGATTTTGTTCTATGACATCACCGGTGTGCTGGTGAATCCGCCTGCCTTCAAATTTTGCCTCGACACCATGGAGAAGTGGTGCCGGGAGCTTGACATCGATGCCATCTCCGGCATCAAATCGAGAGGCTTCCTCTCTGTCAAAATTTCCCTACGGGAAATTCCTGCAGGAAACTGGCTTTTGTCATATCCCGCCTGTCTAGGCCGGGGGCTTGCAGAGGCCCCTTCCCTATGCTACACTTTTTCCCATGAAGCGTACAAGAATTCTCATCGTGACCCTGGCGGCTGTCCTTGTTCTCTTTGGCTGCCAGGCAGTGCCCAAGGACATCCCTCCAGAGCTTTCCGCCGACGAGCTCATCAACCTGGCGCAGGCCAGCTACGACAAGGGAAACGTGAGGGCTGCCCAGACCTACTACGAGACCATCATCATCCGCTACGGGGACCAGATGGACAAGCTCGTTGAAGCCGAGTACGAAATTGCCCACCTCAAGGTCAAGCAGAAGAAGTGGCAGCAGGCCATTCCTGATTTGCAGCGTGTCCTGTCCTACTATGAGACCGACACCACCGGCTCCCTTCCCCCGGCCTTCAAAAAGCTGGCTGAACTGGACATGGCAAAGGTTCCCGAACGGGAGCTCATCCTGGCCGGCCTCATGGAGGACCCGAAGGCTGACGACGCACAGACTCCCAGCTTCTAGGATTGTCTTTTAACCACCCAATAGTGGCTCAAGCGGCTGGGTGAATAGCCCCGCTCATAGCTGAAATGAAGGAGGCTGCCCCTACCTTGGGACAGCCCCTTTTTTATCTGCATTTACTTTCTGTCTGCCGCAGTCTTTCCATCAGGTGTGACGATGGTATTGATTATCACATCCTTGGCAATGGCCGTGGAAACCACCAGTTCCCGTGTGTACTTCTTTGAGCCGCGGGGCTTGGCGTGGGGCTCGGCATCCCCAATCAGGATGACCCGCCGCTGGGCAGCCTCCCACTTGTAGAATTCCATGGCTCCGTACAGAGCCTCATAGACGGCCTCCGGCACATCGCCACCCTCGTTTCCCTTGATGCCAAAGGCAAAGAGGTTTTCCTTGAACTCGTCCAGCTGTTCGGCAAAGGGATAGACCCGCACGGGAATCCCCCGGTAGCTGTATCCGTCTACATAGTCTCGGTATAGCAGGAGTCCCAGCCGAACCGGGGCACTGAATCCTGCCAGAATCTCATTCAGGCGGGGAATCAAATCCTTTCGCAGTCGGGCCACGTCATCCTTCATGCTGCCGGTTGTATCGATGGCAAAGACAATGTCCGCCTCCCTCCTGGGATCCAACTCCTCGATAACCCGCAGAATGTCATCAGTGATGGTCTCAGGCCCCTTGGAATAGGTGATGGAGCCCCCCACTTCCTTGGCGATGTCGTCAAAGCTGGTGGCGGCCTTTGGATTGTAGGAGTCGGTGAGGGTCTCAGGCACCGGCGGTACTGGAGGAGTCGGCGGGGGAGCGGGAGCTCTCAGGTCGAACATAAAGGGATTGTCCTCATAGCCCCTGCTGTAGTCACCGTACAGGGCACCGAAGGAGCGGATGTTGATGAAGGTTCCCACGCCAACAGCAACCACCCCGTTCCGTGACCACGGATAGCCATACTGGATTTCCGGCGGAATGTACAGGCAGAACGCCTGCCCCAATTCAGGGTGGGCTTCTGGCGTGGAGTCGATGATACTAAACTGGGCATACTGGGATACCAGGGGCTGGCCGTTTAGCATACGAATCTCGTCTCCGTTGACCGCATTCCACTCAAGGGCACGGTAGGCATAGTTGGTGGCCATACCGTCGGCAGAGCGGGTTGTCTCGGTCAGCATGACGGAATTCATCCCCGCCTTCTTCCGCACGTAGAGCATGAACCCACCGGGGCCACCGTCATCTGAGCGAACAGTTTCAAGCCGAATATCCTCGATTCCAATATGGAGCTGCTGGGCGGAAAGGAGCCCACCCAGCAGGAGCGCAGCAAGGCAGCCTAAAAGAAATCTCGTTCTGTCCATACTAGAAATTTTCGGCATATTCCCGTCAAGATTCACCGTAAAAGCGAAGTTTATTCCTGCGGCGAGTGCATTCCCGACGTTTGTGCCATGGGCTGCGGCAGGTTCCATTTTCCCCACAAAAACTGCGCCCCTGTTTGAAAAATGAATTTCCTTCCACTATATTTTTTCATGGAAATTATATTAATCGACCATGTGGAACATCGGCCGGGAGGACGGCAATGGTCATTCCTTCCCCATGCCAAAGGAGTTTTTATGAAGAAAGCGCTTGGAATCATGTTGACACTGGCTCTGGCAGGCGGCCTCTTTTTCAGTTGCGCCGGAAAGGAAAGGGCCCAGGAAATCTACTTCCTGAACTTCAAGCCAGAGATTGCCGACGTGTACGTTTCAAAGGTTGCCCCTGCCTTCGAGTCGGAAAACCCCGGCTACAGGCTGAAGGTGATGACGGCCGCCTCTGGAACCTACGAGCAGACCCTCAAAAGCGAGCAGGCAAAGTCAAATCCGCCGGCCATCTTCCAGACCAACGGGCCTGTGGGACTGGAGGGCTCCCGCAACGATGCCGCCCCCTTGGATGACACCAGCTTCTACAAGCTTTTGGCAGACAAGTCCTTGGCCCTGAGACTGGATGGAAAGGTTGCCGCCATTCCCTATGCTGTGGAAGGCTACGGCATCATCTATAATGATGCCATCATGAGCGTCTACTTTGCCCTGCCCAACAAGGCGGTGGCAATTTCCTCCCCAGAGGAAATCAAGGACTTCGCTACCCTGAAGGCTGTGGTTGAGGACATGCAGAAGCACAAGGATGCGCTGGGAATCAGGGGTGTCTTTGCCAGCACCTCCATGGCCGCCGGAAATCAGTGGCGGTGGCAAACCCATACCGTAAACGTCCCCCTGTACTATGAGTTCCTGGCCAAGGCCCCCGACACCTCCCCCGTCCTCACCGGACTGGCTACAGAGACTCTGGACTTTACCTACAACCAGAACTTCAAGGACCTGATGGACCTGTACACTAACAACAGCCTCACCCCCAAGACCCTGCTGGGCTCCAAGAGCGTTGACGACTCCATGGCGGAATTCGCCTTGGGCCAGTGCGCCATGGTTCAGAATGGCAACTGGGCGGCCGCCCAGATTCTGGGAACCCCCGGCAACAAGGTTGCCCCACAGGACATCAAGTTTCTGCCCCTGTACATGGGCATTGACGGCGAGATGAATGCCGGCCTCTGCGTGGGAACAGAAAGCTACCTGTGCATCAACAAGAATGCCAGCGCCGAAGCTCAGAAGGGTGCCGATGTATTCCTCACCTGGCTGTTCAGCTCCCCCACCGGAAAGAAGCTGGTGTCCGAGGACCTGAATTTCATCACTCCCTTCAACAGCTTCAGCCAGGCCGAGCTGCCCACCGATCCCCTTTCCCAGCAGGTGAGCATCTGGATGAACAAGAGCGGCATCACCTCCATCGGCTGGACCTTCGCTGCCATTCCCTCCGAGGAGTGGAAGAATGCCCTGGGCTCCGCACTGCTGGCCTACTTTGAGGGCAAGGCCGACTGGAACAAGGTGGTTGCAACAGCCCGTGACCAGTGGGCCGCCGAGTGGAAGATAAAGAACAAGTAAGCGGTTCATTTTGAAGGGGGCTGTCTATGTGGCGGCCCCTTTTTCTTGCGAGGAGTTTGAATATGGTTATGGAAAGGTCCCTGGGAAAATATTTTCCCCTCTTTGCCCTCCCTGGCATCCTGTGCTTCCTGATAGCCTTCCTAATTCCCATGATTATGGGAATCTACCTGTCCTTCTGCGAATTCACCAACGTGACGAATGCCCAATGGGTGGGGCTGGACAATTATGTCAAGGCATTCACCATCGACAATTATTTTAACTCGGCCCTGTGGCTGACGGTGAAATTCACCATTGTCTCCGTCCTTTCCATCAACCTCTTTGCCTTTGGACTGGCGCTGATTCTTACCAAGGGTGTGCCGGGGACAAATGTATTCCGCACCATCTTCTTCATGCCCAATCTCATCGGCGGCATTGTGCTGGGATGGATTTGGCAGGTTATCATCAACGGTGTGCTGTACAGGTACGGAGCAACCATCGTCAGCGACCCGAAGTACGGCTTTTGGGGACTGGTGGTGCTGATGAACTGGCAGAACGTGGGCTATATGATGGTCATCTACATCGCCGCCATCCAGAACATTCCTGGAGACATGCTGGAGGCCGCCGCCATTGACGGTGCCGGCTGGTGGACCACCCTCACCAAAATCATCATTCCCAGCGTCATGCCCTCCATCACCATCTGTCTTTTTATGACCATGACCAACGGCTTCAAGCTCTTTGACCAGAACCTGGCCCTCACCGCCGGGGAGCCAGGCAAACAGACGGAGCTTTTGGCCCTGAACATCTACAACACCTTCTATGGTCGCACCGGATTCGAGGGTGTGGGACAGGCCAAGGCGGTGGTCTTTACCATAATCGTGGCCACCATCGCCCTGCTGCAGCTGAGAATCACCCGAAGCAAGGAGGTTGAGCAATGAGCATGATTCAGAAGAACAAGAACGCCAAGTGGTTTATCTTTGCCTTTTTGGTGCTGGCGGCAATCTACGTGCTGTTTCCCATTGCAGTGGTGCTGATGAATTCCTTCAAGGGGCGGCTGTTCATCTCCACAGAGCCCTTCCGCCTGCCCTCCACCAATCCCGACAATCCCACCTTCGTCGGCCTGGCAAACTACGTCACCGGCATCACCAAGATTAAGTTCTTCCAGGCCTTTGGCTACTCCCTGTGGATTACCGTGGCCTCCGTAGCTGGCATCCTTTTGGTGAGCAGTATGCTGGCCTGGTTTATCACCCGGGTAAAGAACAAGTTTACCAGCGGCGTGTACTACAGCCTGGTGTTCTCCATGATTGTCCCCTTCCAGATGGTGATGTTCACCATGAGCAAGATGGCCAACCTGCTGCATCTGGACAACCCGGTGGGAATCATCCTGATCTACATTGGCTTTGGCTGCGGCATGTCCACCTTTATGTTCTCCGGCTTTATCAAGTCAATCCCCCTGTCCATGGAGGAGGCTGCCATGATTGACGGTGCCACGCCGCCGCAAATCTTTTTCCACGTGATTGCCCCCATGCTGAAGAGCACTGGTGTTACCATTGCCATACTGGAAATCATGTGGGTGTGGAACGACTACCTTTTGCCCTACCTCACCATCGGAACGGACTACAAGACCATTCCCATTGCCATCCAGTACCTGCGGGGCGGCTACGGTGCAGTGGACATGGGCGCTATGATGGCCATGCTGGTGCTGGCAATGCTGCCGGTGGTGATCTTCTACCTTTCCTGCCAGAAATACATCATCCAGGGTGTGCTTTCCGGCGCGGTGAAGGGATAGGCGCACGCCTGCGGCGTGCTGAGGGAGTTTCGTTCCGAAACTCCGTCGCTAAGGTTGGAACTATTCGCTGGCCTGTGGCTTGCTTGGTGAGTTTCGTTGGCAAGGCTCGGTGGATGACGTTGCGAGACTTGTCTATCTGGGAGACTTTTTCCAACTGGAGATGCTGCGGGGAGGCTCCTCAATGAGCCGGGCGTTCTTCCTTCCATCCCTGCTCCAGGAGAGAGGAGTCTCCTCCCCTCCCGGAATGTAGCTGACTGCAAACCAGCCCCTGGTGTCGGCGAATTCCAGGCGTTCCAAAAGAAGGCACTGGCTGAAGACGGATTCTTCAATCAACGTGACGGTGGAGGGAATCCTGATTTCCTTGATGGATGAACCGAAGAAGGCCGCCTTTCCGATGGTCTCAAGTCCCTCCGGCAGCTCCACCAACTCAAGTCCTCCAGAGGAGGCCGTCCAATCCGTGATGGTGGTGGTGGCCGGATGTACCCTGAGCTCGTGCCTGTTTCCCGGCACCTGCAGCAGCGTCTTGAAGTCCTTGGTGTACAGGCACTCCTCCCAAGAGGCATAGAACGGATTATCCTCGGCCACGAGGATGGTGGAGAGCAGCTGGCAATTGGAAAAGGCCTTGTTTCCGATATGCCGCACCCCGGCGGGAACATATATGGAAGACAAATTCATGCAGGAGACAAAGGCATAGTCGCCGATGGCCTCCACGGAGTCAGGAAGCTCAAGCTGGAGCAGCTGGACACAGTCGCTGAATGATCCGCCGGCAATCTCTTTGGTACCCGTCCGAATTTCAACCCAAATGCGGGCAGAGGGCACACGAATCAGGGTGGAAAAATCCTTGGTGTACAGGCAGCCGTCGTAGCTCGCATATTTGGCATTTCCCTCCGCCACGGTAATCTTCCTCAAGCTGCCAACGAAGGTTCCGGTATCAAAGGCCCCCTTTCCAATGGAGGTGAGGCTTGCAGGAAGATGCAGCTCCGGCAGATTCCAGCAGCGTTGGAAGCACCTCTCCCCCAAGCTCCTTATTCCCTCATGCAAAACCACCTTTTCAAGTCTATCGCAATGGCTGAACAGGGCATCGGACACCACCTCGATGCTCCCCAGGCTCACCACCTCCCGCAGCTTGGAGGAGGCGAAGGCGGAAACCCCTATCTCCACAATGGTCTTGGGCAAGTCCAGCCGCTCGATTGCACAGCCGTAAAAGGCACTGGCACCGATGGAAGTAATCGCTGGAGGCAGGTCTACATGCTTTAGGCTGTAGCAACGGGCAAAAAGTGAGTTGGGGATGGACTCCAATCCTGCCGGCAGTACCACTGACTCCAGATTTTTGCACTGGGAAAAGACTCCTTCATCAAGCCTTGTGTCCCTGCCCCGAAACACAATCCGCCGTAAATTCAGGCAGCGCTGGAAAGTTCCCTCTGGCAGGGACTCCAGCAGCTCCGGCAGCTCAAGCTCCACCAGGGTCTCGTTCTGTACCAGGGCACCAGGGCTGATTGTTCGGGTCTGGGGATGGAGACTGCCCAGCGCAATCCCCCCGGCAAAGGCAACGAGGCGAGAATAATCCTTGGAATAAAGGCTTCCTTCCCAGCTGTCAAAGGAAGGATTGTCCTCCGCCACGGAAAATTCCTGCAAGCCGTGGCAGGCATAGAAGGGCGCGCCCTGAATTGCGATAAGCCCCGCCGGAATGTGGATTCTGTCGATGGACTGGCATCCGGCAAAGGCTCCACCCTCCAGCACCCGCAGGGTCTCCGGCAGGCGCACGTTCCCAAGGCGTGGACACCAAGCGAAGGCATCATGGAGGATTGCCTCCAGACCCTCCGGCAAATTCACCTCCTGCAGTTGACTGCAAAACAGAAAGGCACCATCGCCTATGACACGAAGAGTGGAGGGGAGATGTACCCTTGCGAGGCTGTCGCTTTCCCGAAAGCACTCGGCCTCCAGCTCCACAATGCCTTCCGGTAGAATGATGGTGTGGAAAGCAGTTCGATAGAAGGTGGAGGACTCAATCTTGTCCAGGCCAGTCACGTGGGAAAGGTCAAGGATGCGGGGAACGTCATCATACCATCTCCGCTGGTAGGAAAAGTCCCGCAGCTGGGCTGGGCTCAAGTCTCCCTTCAAGTGGATTCGCTCCATCGCCGTGCCATCCTCCAAGTGGTGGGGTAAGCGCTCCAAAGCAAGTGGCGAGGAACTTCCGCAGCCCACAAAGAAGGGGAGGAGCAGGAGCATTGTTCCGGCAAGCCGAGGGTGTATCATGGTTAAATCCTTACATCAAATAAAAATCTATGTCGGCCATTTTACAGGGCGTTCACTTCATCTGTCAAGGAAGCGTTCTGTCTACAGATTCGGGTGCCGCTCGAAGTGGCCCCGGATACAATATACCGGCGGCTCTGTGTGGGAAGCTGCTTCCACATTGGGTGTCCCTCCTGTAGCCTGAGCTGCTGGTTGGGCAGGATGACAGCCATTTGATTTATTCCTCGAATTAGGGTATAACTGATGCTATGATTATCACCCAGACCCCATTCCGCATGTCGTTTTTTGGCGGGGGGACGGATTTGCCAGTCTTTTTTAACAGGCATGGCGGCGCTGTGCTGAGCACCACCTTTGACAAGTACGCCTACGTGACGGTTCGCAAGCTTCCCCCCTTCTTTGACTACAAGACACATGTTACCTACTCGAAGGACGAAAAGGTAAGCGAAAATTCCCAGATTGCCCATCCTGCCATCAGGAACGCTATGGAGTGGCTTGGAATGCGTGACATCCGCATGACATACGAGGCTGACCTGCCCGCTCGGTCGGGGCTGGGAACCTCCTCATCCTTTGCCGTGGGAATGCTCAGTGCCTTCTATGCACTCAAGGGGCAGTATGCCGACAAGACCCGGCTTGCAAACGATGCCATCTACCTTGAGCGTGAGCTCTGCCGTGAGGCCGGCGGGCTCCAGGACCAGATTGCGGCAAGCTTCGGGGGCTTTAACAGAATCAACTTTACCCAGGACGGATACAGCGTCAATCCTGTGGTCATCAGTCCGGAGCGCAAGGCACAGCTTAACGACTGTCTGATGCTGTTCTTTACTGGATTCAGCCGCTTTAGCTTCGAGATCCAAAGGGAGACGGAGGTATCTGCACAGGACAAGACCAAGGAGCTTCAGCAGATGAAGGAGCTTGTCGATGAGGCGGAGAAGATTTTGTATGACAGGACAGTGAGTTTGGACGAGTTCGGCAGGCTGCTTGACTACACCTGGCGGCTCAAGCGGGGCATTTCCAGCCGGGTTTCTACCGACTCGATAGACGAGCAGTATGAGCGGGCGATGGAGGCAGGTGCCCTGGGAGGAAAGCTTCTGGGGGCTGGTGGCGGAGGCTTTTTGCTCTTTTATGTTCCGCTGGAGCGGCAGGCCGCCGTGCGTGAGGCCCTGGCTGGACAAATGTATGTTCCCTTCAGGTTTGAGAACGAGGGAACCAAGATTATCTACTACAAGTCTGACGATTTTAGCGTCTAGACGGCTTTGAGGGGGTGCAGGAATGAGGTACATAGACCAGCTTGTGGAGCGCTATCCGCTGCTTGGTGGCTGCCATGAGGACATCAGGAATGCGGCGCAGGCGCTTGTCTCCGCCTTTGAGTCCGGGGGAAAGCTGCTGGTGGCGGGGAATGGCGGTTCCTGTGCGGACAGCGATCATATTGTGGGCGAGCTGCTCAAGGGATTTTGCAAGACCCGTCCCGTCCCGCAGGAGCTGGCTGACCGGATGAGGGGCATAGATGAGGAGGCTGCGGCCTATCTTTCCTGTAGGCTCCAAGGAGCCCTGCCTGCCATAGCCCTTGCGAACAATGGGGCGTTGATGACTGCCTGTCTCAACGATGTCGATGGAAATGTGATATTCGCCCAGCAGGTGCACGGCTATGGGCGGCCGGAGGATGTCTTTTTGGGAATCTCCACGTCGGGAAACTCCAAGGATGTTGTGTATGCTGCCGTGGTAGCACGGGCCCGGGGACTCAAGACCATAGCCCTCACCGGGCGGGACGGCGGGCGGCTCAAGGGACTGTCCGACATTTCTATCGTCGTTCCCCTGGACGAAACCTACCTGATTCAAGAGTTGCACCTGCCCATCTACCATGCCCTGTGCCTGGAGGTGGAGGAGCATTTTTGGAAGGAGTAGCACCCGAATGAAAGTTGTTATCATGGCTGGAGGGATGGGAACAAGGATTCAGTCAGTCCGCTCCGATGTGCCAAAGCCAATGATACCGGTCTGTGGCAAGCCCATTCTACAGCACCAGCTTGAGAGGTTGAGGGACTATGGCCTGACCGACATAACAATCGGCGTGGGGCATCTGGGAAAGGTTATCAAGTCGTATTTTGGGGATGGCTCGAATTTCGGGGTGAACATCAGCTACTTTACAGAAGAGCAGCCCCTGGGAACTGCCGGGGCGCTGTTCAAGATGCTTGACGGCAGGGCTTGTGGCGAGGTGCACACGACGACGGTTTTAGATGAGGATTTTTTGCTCCTGTGCGGCGACATCATCTTTGACATCGACTTTGACCGCTTTATCGCCTTCCACCGGAATCACGGCTCCTGGGGTACGCTGGTGGCACATCCCAATGACCATCCCTACGACTCCTCCCTCCTGGTGACAGAGGTGCTGCCGCCAGAGGAGCGGGGCGGAATGCCCAGAGATAGCCACCGTGTCGTGCAATGGCTTGCAAAGGAGGATGGGCGGGGACTGCATCGGAATCTGGTAAATGCCGGCATCCAGCTGATTTCGCCTCGGCTTTTGAGAGCTACCTTGGACACCTTTGCAGCTGCGGGAGCTGTGGTTCCAGACCGACTGGACCTGGACCGTGAGGTGCTTAAGCCCGGCATCAACTCCGGCAGGATTTTTGCCTACGTAACTCCTGAATATGTCAAGGATATGGGCACTCCCCAGCGCTATCAGGAGGTGGAGCGTGACATGGAGACGGGCAGAATCCGGGCAAAGAATCTGGGATGCAGGCAGAAGGCCATCTTTTTTGACCGTGACGGGACGCTCAACAAGCTGGCCGGCTTTATAAGCTCTCCAGAGCAGCTTGAGCTGCTGCCAGATGTGGCGGATGTGATACGACAGATAAACAGGTCCGAGTACCTTGCAATCGTGGTAACAAATCAACCGGTCATCGCACGGGGAGACTGCACGTTTGAGGAGCTGGCCCTCATCCATGCCAAGCTGGAAAGCGAGCTGGGAAAGGCCGGTGCCTTTGTGGATGGCCTCTACTTTTGTCCCCACCACACTGACGGGGGATTTCCTGGGGAGCGGCCGGAGTACAAGTGCCTGTGCGACTGCCGTAAGCCCAAGGCTGGCCTTTTGCTCCAGGCTGCCAGGGACTTCAATATTGACCTTTCAAGCAGCTTTATGATTGGGGATAGCCAAAGCGACGTGGCTGCCGGGCTTGCCGCTGGCTGTAAAGCAGCCTTGATGGTTACGGAGGAGGTTGGCTTGGCGGAGCTTTGCAGGAGGATTCTGGACGGCGAGGCTCTGTAGGTCTTGGCGGGTTTGGCTGGCAAAAGACTTCGATGGGCCGGCGGTATTTATATTGCCATCGGACAAGGGTATGCTCCAGTGCACTGAGACCTGATTTGTGGTCAGTACTCAAAAGCTCTGGGCAGGGACTGGTTCATTCTTGCACACCCACCGAAAAAGCACTATTATGAGTGTAGTTTTATCCATTTTATGATATGATTCTGCCCCCATGACTGTGGCGGAAGGAGGAGCGAATATGGTAGAGGCATTGCAAAGAAATCCCAAGTGGCAGGGCCGCCGTGGTCCGGTGGTGCTGGTGATTATGGACGGAGTTGGCTACGGAAAGTATGAGGAGGGCGACGCTGTCCGTGCCAGCCGCATGAAGTACCTGGACTGGCTCACCGCCAATTGTCCCCACACCCAGCTGAAGGCCCACGGCACTGCGGTGGGGCTGCCCAGCGACGACGACATGGGCAACTCCGAGGTGGGCCACAATGCCATGGGCTGTGGCCGTGTCTTTGCCCAGGGAGCCAAGCTGGTGGGGTCCTCCATCGCCACCGGCCAGCTGTTTGCAGATGCCACCTGGCAGAAGCTTACCAAGAATGTGCTGGAGGGAGCGGAGAAGGGGGCTGCCCTCCATTTTATCGGGCTGGTGTCTGATGGCAACGTCCACTCCCATATCGACCATCTGAAGGCCATGGTGAGCCAGGCATACAAGGATGGCATCAAGAGGATTCGTGTCCACGCCCTGCTGGACGGCCGTGACGTTGACCCCACCTCCGCCCTAGACTACATCGGACCACTGGAGGATTTCCTTGCGGGCTTTGAGGGTGCTGACTACCGCATCGCCTCCGGTGGCGGACGCATGTACCTGACCATGGACCGTTACAATGCCGACTGGGCCATGGTGCAGCGGGGCTGGTACGCCCATGTCCTAGGTGAGGGCCGCCAGTTTGCCAGTGCCAGCGAGGCAATTGAAGTGTACCGCAGCGAAAATCCCGGACTGCTGGACCAGGACATGCACGAGTTCGTCATCGCCGAGAACGGCCAGCCGGTGGGACGGATTCAGGACGGGGACAGCGTCATCTACTTCAATTTCCGTGGGGACCGCGCGCTGGAAATTACCGCCGCCTTCGAGACCGCTGCCGACACCGCCTTCATCCACTTTGACCGCAAGGCTGTTCCCGCCGTGGAGTATGCGGGCATGATGGAGTATGACGGCGACGCCCACGTTCCCGCCCAGTATCTGGTGAGTCCCCCAAGCATTGACCGCACCATGGGAGAATACCTTACCGCAAGCGGCGTAAGGCTTCTTGCCATCAGCGAAACCCAAAAGTATGGCCACGTCACCTACTTCTTCAACGGAAACAAGCAGGGCAAATTCAGCGAGGAGCTGGAGGACTACGTGGAGGTTCCCTCCGACGTGGTGCCCTTTGAGCAGCGTCCTTGGATGAAGTGTGCGGAGATTACCGACAAGGTAATCGAGGCTATCAGGAGCGGCAAGTACAACCACATTCGCCTGAACTATCCCAACGGGGAAGCGGTAGCGATTTTCAAAGCTGCCGCCGTACTCATCGGTGCGGTAGTTCATGTTGGAAATGGTGAACTGGTCGAGCAGATAGCCCTCGTGGACTGCGTGGATCTCAACACCATCGACACCGGCATCCATGAGCTTCTTTGCGGTCTTTGCAAATGCGTCGACCTGGTCGTGGATCTCCTGTATGGTCATCGGGCGGGACTTGATCTCCTCGTACCAGCGGTTGGGGGTCGCAGAAGCGGAAGCGGTTATGTAGTCAAGGTCTGCGATCGGGCTTGCGATCTTGCCGAGAAGCGGGTTTTTAAGCAGCATTACCATGGGCTTTGTGATAGCCATG
>CALEFI010000009.1 GCA_937876905.1 uncultured Treponema sp. | reverse complement strand
CCGCCTCTCCCCATCCTGCCGTCCTCCCGGAGGCACTCAGCCGCTTCCAGGAGGCTTCTGACGGCCGGACAATTGACTTCTACGTGGCGGATGTGACGGCGGCGCTTGCTCCCTTTATGAGGGACATCCTGAGCATAAACCTCCCGATACAGGACATGTACGGTAGCTTTACCCCAGTCGGGGATGGTGGGGGAGGCTCGGAGGGCGCTGCACGGCTGTACTCCTTTTCCGGGCAGATTGGCTTGCCGGACCATCGGGCCCTGAATTCGGCCCTTGTGGCGCTGAATATCCTTGCCAGGACTCTGGGGCTGGACATCTCTGCATCCGCACAGGAAGGGGGGACCACCATCTCCATCTCAGGAGTCATGGTCTCGCAGGACACCTTGGCGGACCTGGTGTCAGGAGTCTTGAGGTAGCGGTACCCGTCGGACGGGTGCCGATAGGGGAGGCTTGGATATGGACTCAAAGGTTATTCTGAAGGCGGAGGACTTGGACGGCTATCTGACCGAAAGGGATCAGGATTATCTAGTCCAGATGGATGGGCTCTACGAGCGGGCAATGAATTCCTTTAGGATTATTTCTTCCGGGGGCTGTGGTTCCGCTCTTGCCGCCGAGGAAAAGAAGGTCATCGATGTTTTCAATGAGATGGGAAGCCTGATGCAGCAGGTGTGCGCCCAGGTTCCTGGCCTCCAGGTCTTTTCCTTCTGCACCGAGACGGGAAGCCATGCGGAGGCATCCCGTGTCATCGCAAAGCTACGGGACATTCGCACCGACCACCAGGAATTTGTATACTACAGCCAGCGGGCCTACGAGATGCTGTTCCGCCAGGCCTATACCGGCGGCCATTCTGACAGCAAGAACTACCTGGTGGTGCGGACACCCGTCGCTTCCCCGGTGCAGAACTATTCCGTCCATAAAATTCCTGACATCGACTGCAAGATCGAGGCTTCCGTCATGTGTGTCATGCTGCGGGGAGCCCTGCTTCCCTCCATGATTATGTCCAAGGAAATCGAGGAGTACTCCTCCCGCGGATACGTCACTCCCTTTGCCCTGTTCAAGATAAGGCGCAACGATTCCAAGCATGAGAACGACATGGAGTACATCCTGGACCTAGGCAATTCCTTCTTCAATCTGGAGGACCTGGACGGCAAGGACCTCATCTTTGCGGATCCCATGAACGCCACCGGTGGCTCCCTGGTGACGGTGGTGAAGTACCTGCTGGACCAGGGGGTTAGGCCCCGGTCCATCAAGCTCTTCAATGTCATCGCCGCATTGAAGGGGGCCCTGCGGGTTGTCCGGGCCCTGGACAATTGCACCGTTCACACCCTGTGGATGGATCCCGTGCTGAATAGCTCGGCCTACATCATGCCGGGGCTCGGTGATGCCGGCGACCGGCTCAACGGCCGTGACACCGAGGATTCTCCCCGCAACATCATCCAGCTCATCGCCGACTATGGCTCCAATATCACCGGCCTGTACCGTTCCCAGCTGAGGGAAATCGAGCGGACCGTGCTTGGCAGGAGCTGACTGATGGGGGGACTGCGTCGTCTCAAGGGCCTCCTTCTGGCGCTGCCAGCGGTTCTCCTCATGTCCTGCAGCTCCGTAGGTGGAGTCCAGGTTCCGGGGGAGCGGAGCAGGGTGTACAAGAATGTGCTCTCCGAGTATTTCCTGGTGGCGGATGCCTATCTTGAGAACAAGAAGTATGACAAGTCAATTGAATTCTACACCAAGGCGCTGGCCCACCCGGACCTGGCCGATTCTGCCCGTTACAAGATAGCCTACGCCTACGCCCTTGCGGAGAGGTGGGACAAGGCCATTCCCGCCTATCAGGAGCTGCTGGAAAAGGATCCGGGCAACACCAACTTGGAGGAAAGCCTCGCCTATCTCTATGCCCGTCAGGGAGACCTGCCTCATTCTGCCGCCACCTACCGCAAGCTTACGGAGCGGAATCCCTACGACCAAAAGCTGCTGGAGAATTTCATCACCGTGCTGGTCTCAGGAAACTATCTGGAGGAGGCGGAGCTGGCCTTGGAGCGGCTCAAGACCGACTTTCCAGACAATACCACCGCAGAGGAGCTGGAGAAGAAGCTTGCCGCAGCTTGGGAGGAACAGGAGGGCAGACGTCAGGAAGAGCCGCCAGAGGATGCTCCCCTGAATGAGGGGGATGCAGCATAAGAAGATTTGAGTCCCGGCAGCCAAGGCAGTTCCTCTGGCTGACGGGGTAGGTTGGGGTGGCCGGCAGGCTGCGGCTGGCCACCTCCAATGTCTTAGCTATCGTCTTGCTCGGAGATATACTTCCGATACTTCTCCGGGTCAACCCTGAAGGCGACAATGGCCGTCTCCGGGTCCTCGAAGGCATGGCGCAATGCCTGCTCTGCCTCCATAAAGATTCGCTTTGCAGGAACAAGGCGGAAGGATCGGGTGGAGATGCCGATGCCAATTTCGTTGTCCATGCCGTTCTCCTCCAGCACCCTCGACACCGCCACGTACACCCGCTCGGCAAGGCTCAGAGCTCCGTCCACGTTGATGCTATGGACGATGCAGGAGAAGCCGTCCTCCCCGTACTCGAATATCAGGTCCTTGAATTTATAGAACTCAAGGAGCTGGTCGCAGATGGCCCTGCATCCTGCATTCTCCCTGTCCAGTCCGGGAATCCTGATTATCATCAGGCCGATGTCCTCCTCGGCTGAGGCTGAGCGCATGAGCTCCGAGTCGAGTCTCTCCTCCAGGTAGGATTCCCAGCCAAATCCCGTGGTGGGGGAGAACAGGCCGGTGGGCTCGGCACTGGGGCTGTCCTCATGGGGATCCTTTGCCGGCGGCTCGATGCCCTGCAGCGCCTCGTCTATGCCGAAGCTGGACTTTGGCTCAGGAGATGGGGCGGAGGGCTCCTCCTGGCTGAACTGGGCTTGTGCCACCACGGAGTGGTCCAGTTCATCGGGGTCAGGCTGTGGTGCCGCAAGGCTGGTGCTGTCGGCCTGCGGTGCCTGGGGATGGTCCTCCTCAATCATGCTGGCCAGGAACTCCCGCTCATCGAAATCCTCCATTGAGGGGAGGCTGGAATCGTCCGATGTGTCTGTCTGTGCTGGCGGAAAGTCCAGGGCTCCTTCTGGAAGCTCGTCCTCGCCAATGGAATCCCCGTCCTCCGGCAGGTCGAACTCATCGTCATCAAGGGAATCGAGGGGCTCCGGCGGGGAGACCTCGGGGAAGTCAAGCTTGCTGCTCTTGAGCTTTTGGGCCATCTTCCTGTCGTCGAATCTGGCGGCGGCATCCTTCTTCTGCTCGGTCAGATACAGGTACATCAAGGCGATGCCTGCAACCAGGGTTCCTGCCAGAACCACGAGGAAGGAGATCCTGATGTAGGAGTAGATGACGGCCGGCTGCAGGGCATACAGGGCGGAGGATATGATGTAGGAGTCCTCTCCTATGACGACCTCCTTGCTTTTCATGCTGACAAGGGAGGATGAGGCGGTGATGGTGGGTTGCCCAGTCACGCCCTGGGTGATGAAGGGGGAGGACAGGGGGTAGGCGAAGATGACGTCATTTCCCTTCGTGATGGTGACTACGGCTATGGTTCTGTTGGAGGCAATGCGGGCCCTCAGTACCTCGGAGAACTGCTGGGTTCCCGGCGTGTAGTATTCCGATGCCACCTCGACATCCGACACGAATTGGCTGAGCGTTGACTGTATGGTTTGGGGAGCCCGCTTGTACTCCACAAGAAGGCCGACTGCAAAAAAAATGACTGCCAGTGCAAATAGTGCGGCCAGGCAGAAGGAAAGGATCCTGATAGCTTTATTTTCCATAGCGTCCAGTATATCGTACCACGTGAGAGTATGCAAGTTTCATTATGTGAAAAACATCGCATTTCTCTCCGTTTTTTTTCAGATACCATCCATAAAATGGTAATATTGAAGAAATTACATCCTGATGTCCGGCTTGGAGCAGCTCCTTGTACCAGTCCACGAAGCCTCGGAGGTCCCCCTCCCCCAAGTGGCAGGCAGAGAGGCGGGGGGAGGAGGCTGGCGGCGGGGAGGACAGGTCCAAGGAGCCTCCTCCCATGACAAAGCGAATGCGGGGATGCCGCTGCATGTACTGGGAGAGGGACTTTCGGTATCCTTCCAGGACGGGGGTGACAAGTCTGCCTCCGGTTCCTGTGGTCTTGAGCCGGTACAGCAGCCCCACATACCTGTGCTCCTGGGGAAGCAGCAGGCTGCCCTCCCTGCAGAACTGGTCTTCGAAGTAGGTTCCCCTGCAGTAGGGCTTGCCGTCCAGATAGGCGAAGTCACCCCCGCCAACCTGCACCTGTGTGAAGCCCATGGCCCGTGCCAGGTCGATGGCCGCTGCGGTCACGGTTCCGGCTCCCGTTTCGATTTCGGGGAGGCCCTGCAGCCCCCTTTCGTCCAGATATTGGTTGAGGAGGCCGGGAAGGGGATTGTTGTTTTTGAACAGGAGGACCGGACAGCCTGAGCTGTGGCAGCGCCGGATAACCCCTGGGCAGCTGGAGATATCCGCCGCCAGGACCATGGAGCGGGGGATGGCCTGGAGGAAGTGCCTTGTGGAGCTTGCCTGCCCGTCGATGGTTACGGCCATGTCCGGCCTGATGCTGTGGCGCAGGAGGGCGGGCAGGGCGGTGTCGGTGGCGATGAGGTAGACCTTGTCCCGTATGCAGGGATCCTGCAGCCCGCCGAAGAAGCCCTCCAGTCCGGGGCCTGCCGCCGCAACGAAGGCCTCCCGGTAGCCGCTGGGATCCGGCAGGGGAGGAGCGGCCCCCAGCTCCGGGGCGATGGCCAGGTTCAGGAAGAAGTTCCTCAGCCAGATTTTCCCGAAGTGTGCCTGGGTCGAGTAGTCCCCTGCGATGGAATCCAGGGCCTCCTGGATTGCGGCCCTGATGGACTCGGCCTCGTCAGGCAGCTGGTCCATCCAGGAGCGCAGGGGCAGGAGGCGGAAATTCCCGTGGAGCAGGGGATTGTAGTGCCGGACCAGGGCTGCTGCCGCCTCCGACACCGTGGCAATCCAGAGGTTCCTCCGGGAGAGGAGGTCCTCCATGTTGAAGTGCTCTGTCAGCCACCGGATGTCCTCCCTGGACCGCTCTATGACGAGGATGGGACTTGCGGGAAACCTCCTGGCCAGCGACTGAATGTGCAGGCCGTT
>CALEFI010000008.1 GCA_937876905.1 uncultured Treponema sp. | reverse complement strand
TTGCCGCCCATACCACCGCCGGTATTACGCTTCTGGCCGATGGCATCGATCTCGTCGATGAACACGATGCAGGGAGCCTTTTCCCTGGCCTGGCGGAAGAGGTCACGAACACGGCTGGCTCCCACACCCACAAACATCTCCACAAAGTCTGAGCCAGAAATCTTGAAGAAGGGAACTCCTGCCTCTCCAGCTACCGCCCGTGCCAGCAGGGTCTTTCCCGTTCCCGGAGGTCCCACCAAAAGCACGCCCTTGGGAATCTTTCCGCCGATGTCAGTGTATTTTTCAGGTGTCTTGAGGAAGTCCACCACCTCCACCAGCTCCTCCTTGGCCTCATCCACTCCGGCCACGTCAGCAAAGCGGGTGACGACGGAGCCCTCCTCCACAGCGCTGGCACGGGAATTCCCGGCGGAAAAGATGCTGCCGCCAAGCCCCCCGCCCATCTTGCGGAAGATGAACATCCACATCAAGAAGATAAAGCCAAAGGGAATCACCAGGTTCAGCAGGAGCTGGGTCAAAAAGCCGTTCTGCTTTGCCACCACCTTGTAGGAAACCCCCGCCGTATCCAGCAATTGCAGGAAGCTTTCCGTCAAAAGCCCGGCGGTACGGACAGAGTTGCCCGTGTTTGCCCCTGGCGTCCTGAACAGCTCCAGGCCGGAGGAAGGGCTTTCCTCAACAATAGTGTTCCCTAAATAGCCGGTAAAATAAGTCTCGCCAATGTCCACGGAGGTAATCTGTCCGTTCTGAATCATGGCCTTAAAGTCGGAAAAGGGAATTAGATTGTCTGGCTGAGAAGAAAGAATCATATTGATGATGCCGATAGCCACCACCACCACCAGGATGATTGCCCAAAAGGGAAAGCGAGAGGAATTCTTCCCGCCCCCGCCCCTTTTCCCTGACTCAGGGGACAACTTGAAAAAATCGAAGGGGTCCTGGCCCTGCTTCTTGTCGTCTCTTTTATCTTTATTGTCCGAATCGCTCATTAGTCAACCTCATATATAAGAATATACGAAAAAACGGAATAATAGTCGATACCACAGGCTTTTTTTTAAATAAAACTAAAGGCCAATTTTGCCACTCCGATATTTAAACAAGCAACTGTAAGGGGGGTTAATATGGGCTACGGTCAACCATTGGGCGCCTACGGCGCCTACCGTGACACCGGCGTAAAAACTTCAAGCCAGGGCAAGCTCGTCGTGATGCTGTACGACGAGGCCATCCGGCAGTTGAGCTACGCCGTTTCCTATCTGATGGGTGGCAATAAGATTGAGGCTCAGAACATCGAGCAGTTCTCCAAGCACATCATGAAGGTACAGGAGATTATCACCGAGCTGATGATTTCGCTGGACATGGAGGCGGGAGGAGACATCTCGAAGAATCTCATGTCATTGTACATCTATTTCAACCAGGAGCTGCTGAACATCTCCATCAGCCATGACCGGACGAAGATCACCTTCATCCAGGACATGCTGATGCAATTGCGGGATGCATGGGCAGAGGCTGCAACGGAGTCAGGACGGGAGCCTGCTCCTGTGATGAATGGCATTGATATAAGCGGGTAAGCCTATGGAACTGACCCAGGCTGAAATTGACGAGCGGGCTGCAATCCTGCGTCGTTTCCGTTCTTTGCTGGAGCAGCAGAGGGAAAAATTTCGGGAATACCTTCAGGTTCTGGAATCACAGGGCAAGGTTATCGAAGATGAAAACACCGAGTCTCTGCTGGCACACACTGAGCTTGAGCAGCAGATTGCCTCCCACATCATCAGCCTTCAGAAGGTCATCAAGCCCATGGAACTCTTGTATCAAGAGCGCATCAGTGGCGGTGAGGTGGAGGAGGACGAGATTCCCCGCCTCCAGGCCGACTTGGAGCGCCTTCAGCGGCAGGTTTTGGATCGAAATCAGACCAACCGGAATTTGCTGAAGGTTCATATCGGTCAAATCAAGGAGCGATTGGGAAGCGTCGCCAATCCCTACCGCCACAGCAAGAGCGTGTACGCCCAGTCGGCCCAGGTGGCCAACATGGTGAACATCAGCATCTAGCCAGGGAGGGGCTGCTCTTGCAGAAGCTCCTCCTAAAAGGAAAGCGTGCCGGAATCAGGGTCAAGCCTGAGCCAGTACGCTTTTTTTTGTTCCCCCCGCAAAAACAGATTTCAGAGCTCCAGTCCGAAGGGGGCTTCAACCTAAAAAGCCGTCAGTCCTTCCTGATGATGAGGTGCAGGTCGTCCAGCTGCTGCTGGTCCACCTCGGAGGGACAGTCGTCCATGGGGCTTTGGGCAAAGGTGTTCTTGGGGAAGGCGATGACCTCCTTGATGGAGGTTTCCTTGCACATCAGCATCACCAGTCGGTCCAGTCCCGGCGCAATTCCGCCGTGGGGCGGGGCTCCGTACTTGAAGGCCTCCGTCAAAAAGCCGAATTTCTTCTGGCCCTCAGCCTCGTCAAAGCCCACAATCTGGAAGATTCGCTTCTGGAGCTGGGGGTCGTGGATACGGATGGAGCCTGATGCCAGCTCGTAGCCGTTGAGCACCAGGTCGTAGAGGTCCCCCTTGACGCTGGCGGGGTCGCTTTCCAGGGTGGCGTGGTATTTTTCCTGGGGCATGGTAAACATGTGGTGGGCAGTGTCCCACTTGTTCTCCTCCTCGTTCCACTCGAACATGGGGAAGTCCACAATCCAGGCAAAGGCAAACTGGTCGGGGTCGCACAGGTTCAAATCCTTGCCCAAGCGGCTGCGGACAGCTCCCAATGCGGTGCAGGCCACGGACTTCTTCTGGTCTGCCACAAAGAGCAGCAGGTCGCCCGGCTTGGCTCCCAGAGTGGAGCAGATTTCAGCCGCCCTTCCCTCAAAGAACTTGGCGATGCCGCCCTCGAACGCTGGCTCCGCCTCGCTTCCGGCCCCCTTTGTCCAACCCAGTCCACGGGCCTTGTAGATTTTTGCCGTTCCCTCCAGCTCCTCGATTTTCTTGCGGCTGTAATCGGTGGCGGCTCCAGGAACCACCAGGGCCTTTACCGCTCCGGCCACCTGCCCCTTTTCATTGGGTGCAAGGGCATCCTTAAAGGCCTGGAAGGTGCCGATTTCTGCCATAAAGGCCGCGTCCTGCATCTTCATGTCAAAGCGGAGCTCCGGCTTGTCGCTGCCGTACCAGTCCATTGCGTCATCGTAGGCAATGCGGGGGAAGGGTGTCTCCAGCTGGACTCCCATGGTGGTTTGGAACACGTGGGCCATCATGCCCTCCGTCATGGAAAGCACGTCGTCCCGGGAGACAAAGCTCATCTCCATGTCGATCTGGGTGAACTCAGGCTGGCGGTCGCCCCGGGCATCCTCGTCACGATAGCAGCGGGCAATCTGGAAGTAGCGGTCAAAGCCGGACACCATCAAAAGCTGCTTGTACAGCTGGGGCGACTGGGGCAGGGCGTAGAACTTGCCGGGGTAGAGGCGGGAGGGCACCAGATAGTCTCTTGCTCCCTCCGGCGTTGACTTGATGAAGGTGGGGGTCTCCAGCTCGTAGAAGCCCTGGCTGTCCAGGTAGTTGCGGACGGCCATGGTGACCTTGTGGCGCAGGGCCAGATGGTGCTGCATGGAGGCGGTGCGCAGGTCAAGGTAGCGGAATTTCAGGCGCAGATCCTCGTTGGGAATGACGGGGGTGCCGTCCTTGTTCACCTCGTCGATCATGAAGGGCAGCACCTCGCTCTTGGAAAGCACCACAATTTCCTTGGCCACCACCTCCACCTCACCGGTGGGCATTTCTGGGTTTACCATGGAGTCGGGACGGCCCCGCACCAGCCCCTCCACCGCCAGGCAGTACTCCATCTTCAAGTCCAGGGCCAGCTCCGCCAAGTGAGCCGGGGAATCCGAGTCCACCACCACCTGGGTTAAACCGTGGCGGTCCCGCAGGTTGATAAAGGAGATGCCGCCGTGGTCACGCTTGCGATGAATCCATCCGTTCAATATAACAGTCTTTCCAACGTCAGCCTTGCGCAGGTCTCCGCAGGTGACGGTTCTTCTCATAGCTTCCATGGGAGGCAGTATAGCATGGGGGAATTAAATGTAAAAGGGGGAGGTGTGGAGAGCCCGTCCTCAAGCACTATCAGAGGACTTTTATGAACGATGGGGCGTCGAATTTAAAACTGAAAATTTAAAACTGAAAACTGAAAATTGGGGGTTGGGAGTCAAAAGTTTGTTTTTGTGGGAGGATGGTAGCCGACATGCAACAAGCAAACAAACTGAAAACTGAAAATTGAGGGTTGGGGGGATGTTTCTAGAAGCTGATACTCAACGAGTAAACAAACGAATAGGAGGAAGATATGGCGAAGGTGATACGGTTTCCGCTGCATCTGGCGGATGGGACGGGGGCGCGCACTCTGGAGGACTTGCGGGAGCATGGGGATGTGGAGAGTGTCCTCAAGCACTACCGGGAGGGGACTCTTGCCCGGTGGCTGAGGGCGTTCAGATACGATGAGCTGGCGGATCGGGTGGTGGAGCACCGCAACGCCCAGCTGGAGGGCTCCAAGGCCAACCTGCGGGAGGTGTTCGGCATTCTGGAAATCCCGGTTGGGGAGGAGGAGTTCGCCGAGTACTGCGAAAAGAAGCTGAGCAAGGGCTTTGTGTTCTCCGATGCAGAGGGTGGCGACCTGAAGCCCTACGGTCAGGGTGTGTGCGTCAAGGACAAGCTGGTGCCCTTCTTTCCCAAGGAGGGGAAGGAGGCGGAGAGGCTGAAAGGGGAGCTTGCCCAGTGGGAGGTGACGGAGGCGGAGCTGGACGGGGGTTTGGTGCAGGTGGTATGCGCCAGCGAGCAGCATAACTTTTCCAGCAGCCTGCAGATGGAAAAGGGGGACGACCTGTACCAGCGGGTATACCAGATGCTGCGTGCCTGCATGGAGATGCCCAAGTACCAGCCCAAGGTGACGGTGGCCATCGGCAAGAGGGGCCCCGGCGGTGGGCTTGTCTTCCACATCGACGGGCCGAAAGCCTACGAGGTGAGCGAGGTCTTGGGCAGGTACGAGACCCACATACGCGGCCTGTCAGCGGAGTGCCGGGTCTACGAGGTGAGCGGGGTGCTGGGAAAGCACCAGTGGGCGGCGGCGAAGAAGGTGGCGGAAGGCTACCGTGGCGGTGGCTTCAGTGACTGGCGGCTGCCCACCAAGGAGGAGCTGAACCTGGTGTACCAGAACCTGCGGAAGCCGGGGATAATCACGGGGACGGGGGACGATTGGCACTGGTCGTCGTCCCAGGGCAGCTACAACCACTGGGCCCAGCGCTTCGGCGACGGCGGCCAGGGCCACAGCAACGTCTACAATGAGTATGCGGTTCGTGCTATTCGGAGTTTCAGCATTGAGGGCTAGGAACGAGGAGCTGGGGGTGGGGTTCTTATTCCTCGCTCCCAAGTTCTAGGGTCTCGCTCCCCAGGCGCTCTGCTGCGGTGTTTGTCACAGGTCTTTGGAAAAACGAGCGTTTTTCCAAAAATCTACGATTTTCCTAGGTGCTTTGCCGTGCCTCGCTGTCCTCTCGGATTTT
>CALEFI010000007.1 GCA_937876905.1 uncultured Treponema sp. | reverse complement strand
CCCGATCCGCAGCCGTAATCTTGGCCATTATCTCCCTCTCCCGTACTTGTCCAGCAGCGACTGGGCATATTCAAGGGCATCGGCCCCCGCACTGTCGCCGGACAGCATCCGGGCAATCTCTTCCACCCGTTGCCGGCCGCTGATAGTCGAGACCTGTGTCACCGTCGAGGTCTGGTCGCTGCTTTTGGCTATCCTCATCTGATTATCGGCATAAACGGCAATGCTGGCCACATGGGTGATGCAGAAAACCTGGCATTTCTCCGCAAGCCTCCTGAGATGGGCGCCCACAGCCACCGACACCTCCCCGCCGATGCCCGTGTCAATCTCGTCGAACACCAGGGTGTCCACCGTGTCCGACTCCGCAAGGATTGTCTTGAGGGCCAGCATCACACGGGAAATCTCTCCGCCGGAGGCAATCTTGGCCAGAGGCTTCTCCGGGGAGCCGGCATTGGCACTGATGAGGAACTCCACGTCGTCCATGCCGTAGGGTCCGCATCGCTGCGCCAGCCCGCCGTCAGACTCAGGCTTGTCCTTGATGGACACGGAGAACCTTGCCCCGCCCATGCCCAGGTGTCCCAGCACCTGCTCAACCTCCTGGGACATCCTGCCGGCGGCGGCACGCCGCTTCCCGGACAGGGTCTTGGCAACGGAATACACCTCCTGCTCCAGCCGCTGGATCTCCCCCTCCAGGGCAAGACTATCCTCCCGGCTGCCGGAAAGAGTCTCCAGCTCCCTGCGGGCGGACTCGGCATACTGAATCACCTCGGACAGGGGGGCCTGCACGGAGGAGGCGTACTTCTTCTTGAGCTTGAACAGCAGGGCAATCCTGTCCTGCACCTCCTCCAGACGGCCTGGCTCGAAGGTGAGGCCCTGGAGATAGTGACTCATCTCCTCGGCCAGGTCGGAAATCTCGTAGAAGGCGCTCTCCGCACGGGCGGCCAGCGCCGACAGGCCCCTGTCAGCGGCCGCAGCCTGACCCACCGCACCCCGGGCCTTCTTCATGGCCGCCACCACCGACAGGGAGGACTCGTCATGGCCTCCAGAGAGGATGGAGGACGCCAGGTCCAGCGCCGAATAGATTTCCTCAAACTGGGTAAGCCTCCGCTCCTCCTCGGCCAGCTCCTCGTCTTCAGCATCCCTCAACCGGGCGGCCTCAATCTCCTCCAGGGCAAAGGAAAGGAGCTCCATGCGGCGGTCACGGTCGGCCTCGGAAAGGCTCATCTCCTCCAGCCGCCGCCGGCTTTCCACCAGCCGGCCATACAGGATGGTGAATGCATCCACCTCACCGGTGATTCCGGCATAGGAGTCAAGGAAGCGGCGGTGCTCCGAGACACGGAGCAGCGACTGATGCTCGTGCTGACCATGGATGTCCACCAGGAAGGAAGAGAATTCGGTCAGGTCAGCCCTCGTGACGGCCTGCCCCTGGATCCAGGCACCACTACGGCCGGAATCCTTTACGTAGCGCCGCAGCAGGACACGGCCATCCTCAGCCTCCAGCCCCCGCTCCTCCAGCCAGAGCATCGCATCCCGGTGGCGTTCGGTAAGAAAGAAGGTTCCCGACACGCGGGCCTCCGGGGTACCCGCCCTCACCACCTCAGTCCCCCCCCTTCCGCCCAGCAGGAAGGACAGGGCCCCGATGAGGATGGACTTGCCCGCTCCCGTCTCGCCGCTCAAGACGGTAAGTCCGTTCTCGAATTCCAAGGAGAGGGAGTCGATGAGGGCAAAATTGGAAACCTGAAGGCTCTCAAGCATCGTTGCCCCCTGACCAGTGGAGCTTTGATCGGAGGGCACTGTAAAAATGCCTTGGAGTACATCCCACCAGCAGGGCCTTCTTCTCTGCCAGCTGGAATCGGACTACATCCCCCTCCTGCAGGTCGGCGGTTATCTGCCCGTCCGCCGTCAGTCCGACACCCCGTGCTCGTGACGGCTGCACGACAGCCTCCAGCACACCCTCCGGGGGCAGCACCAGCGGCCTGTTGGACAGGGAGAAGGGGCTGACGGGAATCAGCAGCAGGGCCAGCAGGGAAGGATCGATGATGGGCCCGCCTGCGGCTGCGGAGTAGGCGGTGGAGCCGGTGGGGGTGGCCACGATGATGCCGTCGGCGTTGAACATGCCGAAGGGATTGCCACAGAAGGACAGCTCCAGGGACACCAGCCGGGCGGTCTCCTTCGGGGAGATGACCACATCGTTCAGGGCCGCAGTGCCAAAGACCTCCCTGCCGTCCCGGAGGACTCTTGCCTGCACGAGGCTCCGGGGACTGAGGCAGGCTCTTCCCTCCAAAAACTCTTCAAGCCGCTCCTCCCATTCCCGCTTCTGAATGCTGGAGATGAAGCCAAACTGTCCGAAATTGATGGGGAAAATGGGAATTCCGAGGGGGGTACATCCCCTGGCGGCAAAGAGGACGGTGCCATCCCCGCCAAGGGTGATGCAGAAGTCGTTTCCATCGAAGGAACAGGCTGTGCTTGCATCGGAGAAAAGAAAGGTGGAGCAGAGGATCCCACGGGACTCAAGGTACTGCCTAATTCCCTGAGCATAGTCTCCGCACTCATCCTTGTAGGCATTGACAACAATCAAGCACCTTCTCATACATCCTCCAATGGTCAAGGCAGGGTTCCCAAGGCCTTGGCGATGGCCGTCGCATGGGCGGCACCCAGCCTGGGATAGAGGGGAAAGTCCACCGTCCTCAGACACAGGGACCTGGCATTGACACAGCCGTCCAAGTCCTCGTCCAGAAAGGCGGCGATGCTGGAGGAAAAGGCCGGCTGAATTTCGATGCCCTTTTTCTGTGCATACTGGCGGACATCCTTGAGGCCGCTGCTGAGAACCACCGGGAAGGACATGACACATGAGGTTCCGCCAGGTGTCCGAAGCAGACCCTTGTGCCGGCCGGAGGCCAGGGCCTTTTGGAAGGCCACGAACAGCTCCTGGCGGATGGCCTCGTTGCGGTCAAACTCCTTCAGCTGTACATAGGCCAGGGCACTGTTGAGGTCCGGCAGCAGGTCGGTGGAGGGAGCCTCCTCCCCCATCCTCCGCAATATGCTCCAGTCCCGGCGGGCAGGCGCCATGAGGACCGCACCTCCGCCGCCAGTCACCGCATCACCTTCCTCCAGTCCCATGATGGAGAACACCCCGTAGGTGCCGGCGCGCCGGACCTGGGGCTCCCCGCCTTCCTGTGGAGGGAGGCTTTTGAATGAACCAACGCTGCGGGAAATGTCCTCCACAAAGGGAATACCCAGGGACTGGATCGCCTCGAATTCAGGAAGATAGCCCGCCGTCTCCGTCAGGACAATGAGACGGCCACCCCGCCGGATCCCCTCTTCCAAGGAGTCCACTGTAACACAGGCGGTATCGGGGGAGACGTCCACGACAATCGGATTATATCCCAGCTCCTGAATGGCCCGCAGCTGCCACAAGGGGGCCAGCGCAGAAACGACGATGCCGGAGCCGGGCTCCAAGGCAAAGGCCCTCACCACATACTTCAGCGCCACGGCGGGACTACGAAGGGCAAGGGCCCCCTCAACTGGGAAAAAATCCCGCACCGACTGGACAAGACGCCGAGCCATCTCGCCGGGGCCGATTCTCTCGTCCACCATGCAAGTCAGCACGGCATCCATCTCCTTGCGACGGATTGTGGAGCTATAGGTTTGAATCATGTCAATTGATGTCCAGAAGCTTCCGCAGCTCCTTGGGATTGAACAGACTGCGGATGTCGAGGATGATGAGGTAGCCATTGTCTTGCCGGACAACACCGTGGATATGCTCCGTGCCGATGCCGCTGAGCATCTGGGGAGGCGGCTTGATTTCGTCCCTGCTGACGGAGATGACACGGGCAATGCGGTCGATGATGATGCCAATCTTGAGCCCGTCGATGTTGAGGATGATAAAGCCACCCTCAAACTCATCCGCCATGTCGTCATCCTTAATCTCAATCTTTTTGAGACGGAACCGCTTGTGAAGGTTGATGATGGGAATAATCTCGCTGCGAAGGTTGAATATGCCCTCGACATAGTACGGGGCGTTCGGAATGGAACGAACGCTTTGAATCTTCACAATCTCCTTGACGTCCATAATATCCACACCATACAGCTCCTCGCCAAGCTGGAACGTTACAAGCTGGAATACAGAATCACCAACAGCCATATAGCCTCCGCAAAAACAGAATAATACAATTATACCGAAAAACTATTCACGGTCAAGTATTTTCCGTGCCTTGGTCCTGTTCGGGCTGGCGGTCTCCGAGTCGGCTATGGCCTGCACCTCCTGGGTTACGGAGGGAAACTTGTTCCTGGCATAGATGTCCAGTCCGGTGCCCACAGTGGCCACATCCTTGGAGACCAGGAATTCCTTGCAGACATCAGCCAGCGCAGGATTGTCCATCCCGGCAAAGACCTTGCCCAGGGCATACCGCAGATGCTTTTTCTTGTCGTCCCCAAGACTCTCCCGGGCCAGGCTAAGCACGCTCTCCACGGCGGCGGAGCTGCCGCTGGCCAGGAGCGCCTCGGACGCCTTTACCCTCGCAGTGTCCAGAGCATGTTTTTCCCCCACCAATTCCTGCAGGTACTTGATTCCCTCGCTGTCAGCAAGGATGCCGATGGTCTCGAAGCAGGCGTACTTGATGGACGGCTCCGGGTCGCTCTTTGCCCGGAACACGATGTGCTGCGAGGCAGCCTTGATCTTGTGCTCCCTCACAGCAGTGATGGCCTCCAGACGGACCTTGTGGTGGGAGTCTCTGATGCCTTCTATTATTATGGCGACGGCTGTCCCGTCGGCGGGGAAATGGGAGATTCCCTTGATGACGGAGGCCCGCAGGTTGGGGTCGCTGCTCTCAAAGAGATGGGCCAGCACCTCCACGGACTCCGCCTTCTCCATGGCGCCGATGGCCTCGGCAGCGTACATCCTGACAAAGGTGTTCTTGTCCTCGTTCCGGGCGATGTCCACCAGCGCCTCCCAGGTCTCCACCGCCTTGAGCCTTCCTAGTGCCTTCATCACCGACTGCTGCTGGGCAATGGACAGTTCCTCCCGGTTGATGTACCCGGCAAGGAACTGGGCGTCCTCCGCAGTGCCCACCTCGGCCAGGGCGGTCAGGGCCCCCTCGAAGTACTCCATGTACTCCTCCTCCAGCAGGGTGCGCGCCATCGGACCGGCCTCCTCCACCTTTACAGCGGACACGTACTTGAAAAGCAGGGAGACGGTGGAATTCTTGGTGTCAAAGGGATCCTCCAGAATCTCCAGCGCATAGTCGGCGAGTCGGTCATCCTCGGCGGCGGTAAAGTACATGATAACCTTCTCCCGCAGGGGGACGGAACGGGTGCTACGGAGAATTTCGTCCAGCTCGTCGAGGTAGTAGTAGGTCTTGTTGGCTATGAACTCGTCCAGCATGGCGATGATTTCCGTATCAAGGCCGTAGCTCAGGATGTTGATCTCCTTTTCCCGCTCGGACTCCCGTGGCCCGTCCTCCTTAGGACTGCCGGAGGTCAGCACTCCCCTCGGCTCCGGAGCGGCCGCCTGCGGATGGACGGGAACACTTGAAATGCCTGCCAGCAACCCTGCGGACAGGCAGAAAACGGCGATTGACTTACTGCGCTTCATCACAACTCCTACAACTTTCATGGCATATCCGATGCTGCCCATCGATGTGTCATCTTATCATCTTAATAAAAGAAAAAACTCCAAAACAAGTTACACGGACGGAAAGCACTGCTCCCTGTCCCCAGTGGCACTGGACTAGCGGCCGCCACCGTTGTATCGCTCCAAAAAGTTTTTCTTGTACTCGGTGAACCTGTCCTCCTGAATGGCAGTCCGCACCTCCCCCATCATCTGGTGGAGGAAGGCAAGGTTGTGGTAGGAGGCCAGCATGGAGCTAAGAATCTCCTGCTCCTTGAACAGGTGGCGAAGATAGGCCCGTGAATATTGTCGGCAAATCTTGCAGCGGCATTCACTGTCTATGGGGCCGAAATCCCTGGCAAACTTGGCGTTCTTGATGGAAATGGAGCCGTCACGGGTAAAATAGGAGCCGTTGCGGGCGTTCCGTGTGGGCAGTACGCAGTCGAACATGTCGATGCCGTTCTCCACCGCCTCCAGGATGTAGTCCGGCGTGCCGATGCCCATGACGTAGCGGGGCCTGTCCTGGGGCAATAGGGCGGCGGTGTGGGCAAGCATCTGGGTGTACACCTGATGGGGCTCTCCCACCGACAGGCCGCCGATGGCTATGCCGGGAGCGTCCAGGCCCGCCACAAACTGGGCGGACTCTTCCCGCAGATCCTCGTAGAAGTTGCCCTGGACAATGGGAAAGAGCATCCCCTGGTAGCCCTGCTGACGGGCCTCCCTCCAGGCTGCCATGGCCCGGTTGGACCAGTCGCTGGTGATGCGCAGGGCTTCGGCGGCCTCCTTCTTGGAGATGCCGTAGCCAGTACAGACGTCCAGCTGCATCTGGATGTCGCTGTTGTAGCGGCGCTGGAGCTCCACCACAGACTCCGGGGTGAGGAAGTGGCGGGAGCCGTCGATGTGGCTTTGGAAGGCCACCCCCTGGTCGGTTATCTTTCTGAAGGGAGCCAGGGAAAAGACCTGGAATCCCCCTGAGTCGGTGAGGAAGTTCTTGCTCCACAAGGAAAAGCCATGGAGTCCCCCCGCCTCCTCCACAATGTCCACACCGGGCCGCAGGTACAGGTGGTAGGTGTTGGCCAGAAGGATCTCAAAGCCAATCTCCTCCAGGTCGTCCTTGGTCATGGCCTTGACGGTGGCGCTGGTTCCCACCGGCATGAACACCGGGGTGCGCACCTGGCCATGGGGCAGCTCCATAATTCCAGTGCGAGCCCTGCTGCCAGAGTCGGCATGAAGCTGGGTGAAAATCGAAAGCATCTCAGACATACAACCTCACGTGCGAGCGAAGCGCAGAAGGACAACGCTCAGGAAGATGAACAGGACCACCGGGAACCAGGCCCCCAGGAAGGGCGAGAGGTAGCCGAACTGGGCCAGCAGCATGGTCACCATCTGGGTCACATAGAAGAGCACTGCCGCCATGATACAGAGAACGAGGCTTATGAGCAAGACATTCTTCCTGGTCTTGCCCGACAGACCGATGGACAGGAACACCACGATGAACACAACCCAGGGAAAGGAGAACTTCTTGTAGTACAGGGAGGCAGCCTCCGCCACCGGCAGGCCGGCCCTGCGGAGCCGGGCGATGTGCACCCTCGCCTCCGCCACGGACACGGTCTCCACATCGATGGTATTGTTCCTGAAGGTCTCCGGTGGCTCAACCAGCAGGTCCATGGTTCCGGCGGAAATCCTGCGACTGCCCAGGCCCCTCCCCTCCATGACATATTCTGTGGCATCGGGGCACTCCCAGTGTCCGTCCCCCCACAGCGCGGAATCGCTTCGGACAATCCGGACGAGTTCTCTCCCCTCGTCCCGGAACACCACCAGCAGGCCCACCAGCCGTCGCTCGGTGTCGTTGTAGTAGTCCGCCTTGTACACCACCCGCCCCTGCTCGGCTATGATGACGATGCGGTCGTTGTTCAGGGACTGCTGCTGGTTCAGCAGGGTCTCCTGCAGCTCCGTCTTCCTGGCGTAGGTGGGAACCACCACACGGTCCTCGAAGACAAAGAGGACCAGGGTCAAAAGCAGAGAAAGCAGCAGCAGCGGCAGGGTAAAGCGGAACAGGGAGACGCCGCAGGCAAAGACGGCGGTCAGCTCGTTCTTGGCGTAGAGGTCGCTGAGGGTGTAGGACACGGCAAAGAGGATGGACAGGGGGAGCGAAAAGGACATGGTCTTGGGGATATAGAGGGCCATCACCTTGAGAATCTGGGCGGGCGGCACCTCCTGGGAGATAAAGCTCCACAGGTTCATCAGGAGGTCAACCAGGAGCAGCACCAGGCAGAAGAAGAAGAGGGAGCCCAGGAAGACCGGAAGGAAACGCCGGAACAGGTAGAGCACGAGCATCATCTTCTTGCCAACCGGAAATAAAACAGCAGGCCGGCCACCCCCACGAGGAAGTCCGGCAGCCACATGGTCCAGAATCCGTCCAGCCCCTGACGGATGCCAAAGGTCTGGCCCAGGATCATGGCCGCCCAGTAGGCCACGCAGAGGAAGATTCCGATGATCAGCCCCACCGTCTGTCCGTTGTGCTTGCCGAAGATGATGGCCAGGGGCATGGACAGCAGGGCAAAGAAGACGGAGGCAAAGGGCAGGGAGAACTTCTTGTGGAACTCCAGCCGGTACATGTTCATCTGGAGGGTGGAGGACGTGCCCTCCTCGGCCACCCGCCGGATATGCCGGAACAGGTCGAAGGAGGTCATCTCCCGGGGGTTGGTGGAGGAGGAGTCGGAGAAGAAGGAGGAGGCAAAGACACTCATGCGGGTCTCCCCCGCAGTCATCACCGTATATGCCTGGTCCTCCCCCGGCTCGAAGACGCAGACCGTGGAGGACTCCATGTCCAGGCTCATCAGGATGCCCGGAACGCCGGAGTTGACAATCTCCGTGGGGCCGGAGACGATGACACGGGTCTGGCCCCGGTCGTCTGTGTCGAAGAAGATGAGGTCTGACACCAGGGTTCCCTCCACCTCTCCGATCACTAGGGTGGTGTCCTCGGTCCGCTTGACGGAATTCGACTCCAGCTCGATGGTGGGGTCGGAGTACAGGATGTTGTGGTACAGCTTGTTGTAGGAGATGGTTCCCAGCGGGAGGAGGTAGTCGTTCACAAAGAAGGAGAGCACGGATATGGCCAGACCAAGGACGAGCACCGGTACCAGGATGATGAGGAAGGACTTTCCGCAGGCACGCATGATAAGAATCTCGTTGTCCGTCATCATCCGGCCCAGGCACATCAGGAAGCCTACCAGGGTGGCGAAGGGTGCGGACTGGGCTATGATGAAGGGAAGGGAATAGCCGATGAGTCGCACCACATCCAGCACCGGAACCCGCTTCTTCAGGATGTCCTCCGCCATCAGCAGGATTTGGTTCACAAAGAAGATCATAAATAAGAAGAGGAAGGCGATGAGGAAGTACAGCAGCAGCTCCTTTACCAGATAGACGACGAGGACATGGCGGGTGGAGCCCAGGGAAAATGCGGGAAGGGACAGCTTGGTCAGCAAGGCTAGACCCCTGTGGAGCCGAATCCGCCGTGCCCCCTCGCCGTGCCGGACAGGTCCTGCACCGGCTGGAACTGAACCCGCTCCACAGGGGCCGCCACCAGCTGGGCGATGCGGTCGCCGTGGGAAATGGTAAAGCGCTCCGTGCCCAGGTTCACCAGAATGACCTGCACCTCGCCCCGGTAGTCGCTGTCGATGGTGCCGGGGCTGTTGAGGACGGTGACACCGTGCCTGGCCGCCAATCCTGAGCGGGGGCGTACCTGCACCTCGTAGCCGTCGGGAATCTCGAAGGAAAGACCCGTTGGAACCAGTGCCCGCTGTCCGGGCTCCAGCACCAGCGGCTTGTCCAGACAGGCGCAGACATCGGCACCGGCAGCACCGGCGGTCTGGTAGGACGGGAGGGCAGCCCCCTCCGCAAGGGTGCATGGAATGCAAGTCATAGGTGTCTCCTTAGCGGGACTCATCCCGGATGGCATCCAGCTCCCTGGCGGCTGAAGCCGCCTTCAGCTGGTTGGCATACAGCTGGACGGAGGTCTCCGGAAGCCAGCCTGAGTCAAACTGAAGCCAGAGGGTTTGCTCCTTGTTCTCGGTGACGATGCGACGCCCCTGCACCTCCTGAAGATCGCCACGCCTGCCGTAGCCTGCTGTGGGGGCCGAGAGGCTGGGCTCGCTGCGGTACAGAGCGTAGGGATCCACCACCAGTGCCCATTCGGCATCCACTTGGAGCAGGGGGGCGGAGGTCATGTCGATGAGGCCGGAACGCCGGTGGCAGCCTGCAAGGAAAGGAACCAGCAGAAGGCATAACACTGCCCAGATGCGGACAAGGGGCCTCATCAGGCTCCCCCCTTCCTGGCAAAGTACTCCATTACCTGGGGATAGAGCAGCAGGTCGGAGTCAACGAAATCCATGTCCCTGATCTCCTCCAAGGCAACCCAGCGGATCTCCGTGTGCTCGGTCAGCACCCACCGGGGATTGTCCGTAGCCAGGAAGACCTCGTATCCGTCCAGCTGGACATCCGTCTCCTTGTAGCGGAAGACAGACTGGGCTATCCTCTCCCCCACAGTAACGGGAACGGAGAACTCCTCCTCAAATTCACGGCAGATGGCCTGCCGGTCAGACTCCCCCTGCTCCACCTTTCCGCCGGGAAACTCCCACCTCCCCCCCATCTGGCCGCCGGGAACACGACGGCCCACGAGAACCTTCCCCCCTTGCATCACAACACAGGCAACCGAACGCTTCATGGCCTACAGAAGGGGTGCCCTGGGAAACACAAAGTGGAGGGTGGCCACCGCAAGGCAGCAAATGCCGACGATGCGCCGGTTGTCCACAAGAAGCCTCTGGATAAGGCCGTTGGGAGCGTAGTCTATGGAGTTGGCTTCCATATAGAACTCCACAAGCACGCACAGCCCACCCACGATGCCCGTAGCGGCGGGAAGCAGGTCGCCAATGACCGGCACGCCACTGTTTACCACGGGAAGGAGCTTCATCAGGCCCACCAAGACCCCTAGCACCCCCAACACCAGCTTGAAGTTCCTGCCCTCCAGAAAGCCGAGGATGGGGTTGGAGAAGACCCTTTGCGATTCACTCGCCGAGTCTCCCCATCCTTGGTCGTCAAGGAAATCGCCTGAGTCCCGCCCTGGCCCGCACAGGAGCACGAGCCCCGTGACAAGGTTCAGCAAGACCGACAAAAAATAAAACTGCAACATGCGCCACTCCCTTAGTTCCGGGTGATGTCCGCACGGAGGGTTTGCGTCTCGCCCCCTGCGGCCACCACCGCCTCTACGTACAATATATCATAATCTCCAAATGTTGTCCGCAGGAAATCCTCCCCTCCCGTATAAAATGTCTCCGCCACCGTCTTGTGGACCACCTGGTCGTCGGTGGTGTAGAAGAGGAAGGTGCAGGAGAGATGAAGCTGGTCAGAGAGGTCATCAAAAGATTTTTCCTTTAGATGTAGACTTATGTATACAGTCTCGTCAAAGGAGAAGGCTGAAAGCTCCATCGGAATCATCCCCACCATGGCGGCTCCTGCTCCCCTGTCCATGATGCTGGTGATGATGGTTATGGCCATCATGGTAAGCATCACCAGCAGGATGAGGCGGGATGATCGGGTCTGCACCAGGGAGCGGAGGATTCCCTTGGGAGGCTGTGGGCCCTCCCCGGCATAAAACTTCCGCACCGAATCCTCGGCATTCCTCAGCCGCTCCCCGGAAGGTCCGTAATGGTAGACCAGGGGCTCCTCCCCGTCCGTATATCCATCTATATCTCCTCCCAACCTGTTCATGCTTCCTCCTTGGCCTAGCCCTTCAATATGGCATCGATGAGACTGTCCGTCCTCCACCACAGCACCCTCGCCTCATCCTCCTCCGCCACCAGCATGGAGATGATGCCCTCTGGCGACAGGGAGATGGAGCTGTACAGAATGCTGCGGTGGTCCATCTCCAGATGACGGTGGATTGACCGGTCGCCACTCTCCTGCACCATCTGGATGCTGTAGCCCTCCTCGTCGGCAATGATAAAAAAAAGCCAGCCGGAGTCGGTTACACCCAGGAAGTCGTAGGGAAGATTGTAGTCCTGGCGGGAAAAGCCGTCTGAGACCTCCTGCTCGTAGGCGGGGATGGAAATCGGCTCGCCGTACACGCCGGTACTGATGTCCAACGGATAGAGCAGGGAGCCGGTGTAGTCGATGCCGGACTCCACGTTGGAGGCAGTGTCAACGGATCCGGTGTAGTAGTCAATCTTTACGTAGAGCCGCTCCTCCGTGAGCGAGGGGACGATGTTCTCCAGGGAGACGTGCATGTCATGCAGGCTCTCCTCCGCCAGGGGGTTGGGCAGCTGGTCCACCGTGAAGGGGATGGTGCTGCGAAGGTAGCCGGTCCTGTCGTACCAGTAGACCACCATGCCCTCGTTGGTCTGGCACACCACCACCAGGTCATTGCTGTGGGTGGTGTGGAGGCTCCTGATGTAGGGGAAGGGCGTTCCCCCAGGCCCCCGCTGCCCGATGTAGTCGATGAAGGTGCCGTCGCTGGCAAAGCGCAGCACAATCTGGCTGAGCAGGAGACGATTCTCCGTGTCCTGCTCGTGGCGCTCCGGGGGCAGCTGGTCCACCACATAGATATACTTGCGGGAGTCAGCCGCAATGGGGCCAAGAGCATTGAAGGGATAGTCCACAGCCTTCCTGGTGGAGGCGGTCGTGCCGCTGCCCTCCCCCTCGGCAAAGCTGGGGACGGGATTGCCCTCACTGTTGTAGTAGATGCCCAGCAGGTCGCCGTAGGAGTTCAGCTCCAGGACCTTCCTGTCCTCGCCGTTGGCTATGTAGAAGAAGCCATCCCTCATGGTCAGCCTTGTCTGCACCGGGGCAGGATTTGCCAGCGTAAACAGGTTCAGCTGGTCCTCGAAGTTGCCGTATTTCAGGGAGAAAAGATGGTCGTCCTCCAAGCTGACGACACCGTCGGGCCTTGTGCAGGAAGAGAGCATGATGGCCAGGAGTGCCCCCGCCACCACAATGGCCGCCGTCGGCCTGCTGCCCGTCCCCTTGTTGTCGCACTTGTTCATGCCCCTAGCATAAAGGGGCTGGGTAACAGTGTCAAGACGGTGTGGAGCAACGCCTCCCCCGCCCTTGCCCACAGGCTAGTCAATCACCCAACCGGCGGCAATCATCTCCTCCACATCGTCAAAGGTGGCGACAATCTCGTCGGAGGGCACGGCCAAAAAGCCGCTGGGCTGCACCCCAAGAATCTTTATGCCGGCATCAGAGGCACAAAAAAAGCCGTATTGTCCACGTCCATCCTTAACCATTGCACCCGGGCCAATCTCTTCCCGTGTCTCGTTCTTCTTTTCCTCACTCCAAGCCATCGCTACCTCCTTAAAATTATAGGCAAATAGAGCCTGCATTATACACCATACATTGCCTTCATGAAAACACTCGGCAAAGGAAAATCCTGGGCCATCCTCCCCCTCCCTTGCCATTTAAACCAATAATATAGTAAATTATAGATATGCTTGATTCAGTATTTTTCGATTGAGGAGGATACTATGGAAACCACATCTGTATTGGCACAGCAGGTTATGACTTTAACCGGAATACAAACAGAGGAGGAGGCAATCAATCAGGCCCTGCGGGAGTATATCCAGCATTCAGTCCAAAAGGAGATTCTTTCCTACGCAGGAACTGGAATTTGGGAAGGAAATCTTGAGGAAATGAGGGCCACCAGATGACCTCAGCTTTAGTGGATACTTCCGTCTGGATTGAATTGTTCAATTCAAAACAAGCGACCCTCCATTCGTCTCAGCCGTTCCCTCATCATCTTCCTGTCGATGGGACTCACTCGCTTCTTCTCACCGCCGGCCATGTTCCGCTTATTTTTTCGGTAGAAAAACTCACTCTGTAACTAGTTCAAAAAATAAGGAATACCAGTATGTTATCACAAAACATACAAGACAAGATTATTCTTTACTCGGGAAATAACAAAGAATGCAACCTCCGTACTATCTCGTCATCAACTTCATTCATATCAACCAATTCTTGCATTGAAATTACCTTCACCTCTTCATTTTGCTCGTCGGCAAACCTGTTAAAACGGTGCTCCTCATACTTGTTCAACAACATTTTTCCTTCAGAATACTCAAAAAAGAGTATGGAACACACAATATAGCGATCGATATCAAAACTTTGCTGAATTACAAGCAAATTATCCTCATGTTCTATGTATTGGAGTCCCTCACCAACACTATAATCATCCAACCTCATTGTCTCCATTTTTGCTATCACCACGGAATCCTGCTTTACTTTTATAATTTTTGTGCCTAGGTTGCTATTAGTTTGTGGTTGTCCCTCGATGACCTCAATGTCTAGAACAAAGTCACCTCTATCAGTGGCAAATAGAAATGAATAGCTGTCGATTATGCTATCGGTCGAAGAATAGCAGCTAGCTACAGAAAGAATTGACAGTAAAAAAAGTGTTGCCGTTTTACTCATTTGTTCCCCTATTTATGCAAGGTTCTAGACTAGTATCTTTTCAGTATTTTAGCCAGTTCCCTGACCAAATCGGCATTGCGGCGGTTGTACCTCCACTGGCACTCCATCAAGTGTACCACGAATCTGTCGGATGAGCAACCGTTGAATTTCGCAAGCCTGCGCTTGGCAAAGCTCCTGAC
>CALEFI010000006.1 GCA_937876905.1 uncultured Treponema sp. | reverse complement strand
CCGGCCAAATCACCGACTCCATGAACAAGATGTCCAGCGGGGCGGCGGATGTTACTGGTGCCCTTGATATGACCAACACGGAGCTGTCCAGAAACCAAGCGGTCCTCTCCGAGCTTGCAAAAATTATGTCCCGATTCAATACGTAAAATGGGGAGGCACCAGAGCCCCCGCAGTGAATACGCCTCAATAATATGCAATTTCGTAGTTGCCGGAAAAAAAGTAGCCGGCATTTTCGTAGGCGTGGCGGGCGGCAAGGTTTTCCTCCCGCACGAAAAGCACCGCCTGCCGCTGGCCTCTCGCCGCCTCGTCTCCCAACCACTGCACCAGGCGGGCGGCACAGCCCTTCCTTCTATGCCGTTCCGCAGTGTACACCCCGCCAATGAGGGCAAAACGCCAAGAAACAGCGGAAAAGTTTGCCTTTGCCATAAACCGCCCCTCTGCTGAATGGTTCTGGGGCTCAGGAATGGCCACCACATTACCCAAGCCCAGTACCCGCAGCAGATTGGCACGGCAGGTTTCCGGCTTGAATGCCTGATTTTTCGGCAGCACCTCCACCGTGTCATAGGCGCTTTGCAGATGGTACAGACCATCCGCATCATCGGGGCTGCATCTCACCACGGGAAGCGGGGGAATCAAATGGCAATGGCACCGATGGCTGTCGTAGCACATAAAGTTGTAGCGGCGACGCTCCACTGGATACCGTGCCACAGAGCCCTCCACAGCGGGCACGGCCATTCCCAAAGCGGACTGCATCAGCTGCACGCCACGGCTCCACCCGCTGACACAGTACACCCTACGTCCATAGAAGAGCCTGGCAATCAGGGGCAGAGCCTGCTGGAAGACATTCTCCGGTAGATTCTGCGGAATGCAGGGCAGGACAAGCCCCGCCTTGGAGACAAAGACTACAGCCCACAGACTTTGGTCTGCTGTCAGGCAGAAAAAGTCCCCCGCAAAGTCCGCCTTGTCGTCTAGCCGAATGTAGTGCTCCAGCCGTTCGGCCAGCTGGATGCCATACACCTCGTTCTGGAATACAAAGGCCCGCATAATCTCCAGCGGAATCTGCTGTACAGGACACAACTGCACCACAAGCTACTCCGCCAGGGGAAAGGTGCCCCGTACAGCAAACTCCCCCGCCAGCGCCCCAAAGACCGCATTGAAGGAATAGGGCGAGTAGCTGTAGGCCATCAAAACGGTGTCCGCCCAGGAAGCCAACTCCATGGCAGGAACAGGCGCCAGCACAGAAATCACCACTATGTCCACACCCAGTCCTCGCAGCCGGGAAGCAACCCTGGCACTGGCCTCATCCGCCACGCAAATGACCACCGTGGAGTACTTGGGGGCTAGCTGCACAATGTAATTGGCCATCCAGTTTGTTTCGTTCGGCCCCATGTTGTAGTTGAATTTCATGGAGTCGGCTTCTGGATAACGACGCAGCCCTTCCTGGAAGAACTCTGGAAACTGGGTTTGGCCCACCAGAAGGGTTCCGCCGCCGGAATTGGCCTGCTCTGCCAAAAGCGGGAGCAAGTCCCCCTTGTATAAGGTAATTGAGCGACATGCCTGGGCAAGGAAGAATTTCTGGGCCTCCGGGTCGGGGATAAACTGATTGATCTCCTCCGCCTTTGGGTATAGGGGAACAGGATTCTCCCCCTTAAAATACTCCAGCTTGGACAGAATGACACGATAGGCCGCATCCTTCACCCGCTCCCTGAACGTCTGTGATGTGGACATGAGCTGAAGGTTGGCAATCCAAAGCGGCTCGTCCAAGCGGGCGGTGGTAGAGGAGATGATGATGTCGTTGCCCGCTTCTATGGCCTGACGAAAGGCCGCAGAAAGGCTACCCGCCCAAGAGGTTGCACTGTTCATCATCATGTCGTCAGTGATGATGAGGCCCTGGAAGCCCAGCTCCTCCCGTAGAATCGTGGTGAGGAAGGTCTTGGACAGGGAGGCAGGCTCGCCATTTTTTACCACCTGGGGAAAGCTCAAGTGGCCGGACATGACGGCGGGAATCCGTTCCTCCACCAGATACTTAAAGGGCACCAGCTCCCGATCCATCAATGTGTCCTTGTCTATGTCGATAACAGGCAACCTTCCGTGGGAATCAATGCTGGTGTCCCCGTGGCCGGGATAATGCTTGGCAGTGGGAATCACTCCCGCAGACTGGGAGCCCGACGCAAAGGCTGCACCCAAAATCCCGGAGTGCTGGGCATTCTCACCAAAGGAGCGGGGGCCAATGACGGTGGAGTGGTGGTTGGTGTACAGGTCCACCGTGGGGGCAAAGTTCATGTTGATTCCCAGGGCACGCAGCTCACGGCCAATGTAAAAGCCGCTATACCAGGCATCCATCGGGTAGCCTCCCGCCCCGATAGCAAGGTTGCCGGGGGAATGGCTGGTTTCTCCCTTCACATGGCGCACCCATCCCCCCTCCTGGTCAGTGGCAACGTAGAGGGGAATCTGAAAGCGTCGGGACTGTGCCTTTTCCTGCAAGGAGACCACAGACTTAGCCACCAGGTTAATGTCGTCTGTGTTCCAGCCGAACACCTTCACGCTGCCAAGCCCCCGGCTCAGCACCCACTGGTTCAGCAAGGCAGAAGGCTCCTGTCCCGCCCAACCGAACATAAAGATTTGCGCCAAAAGCTCCTCATTACTCATCTTTTGAACCAAGGCACGGGCCAGCACCCGATGGGGATAGTCGCTCCAAAAAGTGATGTCGTCAGGAAGGTCTTCGGGAGCAAGCTCAAGCTCGGAGTCCGTCAATTGCTCCGGGGCCACCTGCTGGACAAATTCCTGATTTGCCGATGGCACCTCATCGGCACACGATACAAGGAAGAACCAAATCAGCACGAAAAGCAGTAAACCGCCAGGATACCGAAAGCTGCCATACCGATGCCCTCGATTACTGGCGGAGAAAGAGGCTTCCTCAAGTTCTTTTACCATGGGGGCATTATACCGACTTTTGACATAAAATACTAGATTGCAAGAAAAATACGCCTGCTGCACTAGACAGAAACGAGTTTTTCTGGTAGCATAGTTTGAGCATGGCGCCATGCCCAAGTGGTAAGGGAGCGGTCTGCAAAACCGTTATTCATCAGTTCGATTCTGATTGGCGCCTTTCGAGAGGAGTCATTCTTTGGAGGTTACTTCAGGAAGGCTCCTCTCAACTATTCTAGGTATCCATACCATTCTGCTGTGCATCTGGTTCTACATCGGTTGGCATACCTATTTCCATAGAGGGAGGTTGTTCAAGGGGCTCCTGCTCCTAGAGCAACCTCCTTCATTTTTGTATGACAGCTCCCTCCTAACCCTGCCATCGCCACACACCTGATTACTCAGCGGCTAAACCATTGTGACCTAAAAACCGCCTCAACAAGGCGGTTTCGTGTGCTTGACCAATTCTATGCGCTCATCTGCCAGCGGGAATCACCAGATACTTCCTTGTAAAGTCCACGGGACGGTAGGTCATCTTTGCCTGGCGCAAGCCCTCGTTGCCCAAATCCTGCTCACGGTTTACCAGCTCCACCGTGGGCGGCAGGTTTAGTGCCTGGGCACGATTTACAAACTGGTACACGCCCTTATAGCCATTGATGCCCTTTTCGAATAGCACCACGAACATCCTGCCTTGGAGGATGAATTCCCCAAAGGAAAAGCCAACCGGCACCCCGTCCGCCAGCACCAGCACGCCAGAAAAGCCAAGTCTGCTAAAATTATCTAAGGCCCAGCCACACTGACTGTAGTCTCCTGGCTCTTCCTCCGGCCGAGTTTTCCGCCAGCTTTCCAGCACGGTGCGGGCTGCGTCCAAGGTGTACACATCCAATGGCTGCACCTGGGAGACGTATGCGGCATTAAAGGCATTCACTAGATTCTTTTTTTTGTGAAAGGACTTGCCCTGGAGAGAAGCTAGGTCGGTGCGGCGGTACAGATAATCAAAGTTGTCTCTGTCCTCCAGCACTAGATGCCCCCGCTCCTCCAGCAGGGAAGCCATAGACTGAAAAGCCTCCTGACTCATGTTCTTCCAATAGTATCCCTGGGCAAAAAGCTCCTCCACCACAGCCAAAGCTGGCTCATCCCCCAGAACAGAAAAGAACTTGCCTCCCAGATTGTACTCCCCAAGCTGACGACTAGGACTGATTCCAGTTAGAACCATTGACCGGGGAGAAAGCCAGGCAAGAGAATACTGGTACTTTTGGGAGTCAATGTAAAGGTTTGGAAAGGTAAACTCGCTGATGCCGGAGGTAAGACCACTACAAAATGATCCTACCTCCTGAAGCATATCTATATCTACAGCAGTAAACTGTGGAAAGTCTAAAATACAACTCATAACTTTGTACAGCAAAGATAGCTTTTTTTGTACAAAATGTCAAAAGGCCAGCAAAACGTGACAGACTGGCCTACAGTGCGCTTGCTCCCGGTCCGGGGATTCCCTGCTTGGTGACGGCACCCCCCTTGAACATCTGCTGGGCAGTAATGCTGTCGTTATACTTGTTTGTGTACGTTTCCCGACGCACATAGAGCCAGAACAGGGGCGAATCAGCAGGTGTATCGGGGAGCAGGTTATCATCGTTGGCATAGCTGCTTACCAACACACTCCCCCGGCCGGAACCGATTTTGTTTATCAGCTCCACACCGAAATCTGCCACTGCCTCGTTGGTGGAAATAAATTTGGACTCAAAATCGGACAGGCTGGAAAAATTACCCTGACTGTTGTCCCTAATTGCATCGCTCAGGCTCTTTCCGCTGTGAACCTGGCTCAAAAGGGTATCCAGTCCAGCGGCGATGGCAGCAGGCTCCATGGAGGTACCGCCATTGGCCAGCCAACCCAAGTACATGACGGCAAGCCAGCCAGTTTGATAGTCGGAGACAAAGTCCCCCTTAGTCAGGGGATGTTCTCGGAGGAATTCTTCAATGTATTGCTGTTCCATCCGCTCCAACTTGTACTTTCGGTTCACCGTGAGCCACACCGACCGAGCGGCGCCGCACACGGCCTCCGCAGTTCCCTCCCGGAACCATGAGGGAAACATCTGGCTTGAATCCTTGTTCAGCGCGCTGTCGCAGCCCGTGTACCCGCAGGTTAGGGACTCGCACATCAGGGCATGCATCATCTCATGGGCCACGGCGGACTCCAGCTCCTTTCTGGAGTGGGCGGCCAGAACATCCTTGTCTTTCTCCCAGGAAAAGCGGAAGTAGCCTACAGTAAGCCCATACACGCTGCTGACCGGCTCGGAAGCGGAGGTGTGGGGAATGTCGGAATAGAAGGATGCGACAGTGGCACCCTCCTGGGTGTTCAGAGCAACTCCCATGCCAATTTCTCTGCCTTGCAGGTAGCCAAAGGTTTTGGGAAAGGTCCGCAGCAGAGCCTGCACAGACTGAGGTACCACCTCGTCCCGCAATACCTTCAGCAGATGGGCGGCATGGGCCTTGTTGTCCTGATAGTTCAAAATGGGAGACAAATAATCGTTCCCCACCTCTATCTGCTGACCTTTGTTGTATTCATAGTCGCTCCAGACCGGAGGTGGGTTTTGGAAGGCTGCATTAGCGCCAGCGGAAGAAGGCGGCCCAACCTTTTCCGAGACAGATTCCCTGTCCGAAGTGGAGGAGACACCAGCCTCATCCCAACCTCCAGCGGGAAGGGTCGCATCCGCAAGCTGCTCGCAGGCAGAGAAAAAACAGAAAAGCACAAGCACAACAAGCAATAAGACAACCGAGATTTGCCTTCCTGAAAAAGACTTCATAAACGCCTCCAAGTACAAGCTTTAAGCAACACAGGTCAACTTAATCTATCCTACTACAGTATTTGGAGAAATTCAAGGGGAAATACCGAAGGCCAGGCCCATCAAATACAGGAAAAAACATATAAATCCCCTCTTGACAAAATTGGGTGGGGGGGGG
>CALEFI010000005.1 GCA_937876905.1 uncultured Treponema sp. | reverse complement strand
TCCTCTGGATTAAATTCTTTCCCTTGCAAAATTATATCAACATAATACTTCATTGCTTATCCTCTCTAGTCAATATACATATTTTTATTTGATGGTGTTTTTCATTATTTCTCCGTTTCTGTAATTGCCTCCATGTGCCTCAAGATGTTCTGTTTTGCCCAGGGATTCAATGTCTTGATAAAGTCCACTCAAAAGAATTTGTAAGTGATTTTTTTCGATGAGACTGAGAGATTAAAATGCTCCCCATACGAATTGTTGTTATTTATCACCTTGCCCCGGATAAATATCTGTGCAAATCCATATAGAATGTCTATGACCTCCAACACTATGTTATTAGTGGCCATATAAGGAATAAATTCGTCGATATAGAAGCGTTTCCCCGATGTTATAATGCAATTTTTTCTTTCGAATATTTCGATGTACACATCACTCGTTATCTCTTCAAAACCAGAAAAAATTAATTCTGCGGAGTTATACTGTTCCCCATGGAGAAAGTGCAAGCGAGAAAACTTTAAGACCAGAGACTCCGCATCCATTTTTATTCCATCTATCTGCTCATCATGCATTTGATCGAGATATGGAAAATCCGATAAAAGAAAATCCCTCTGATGTATACTCATTTTACCCTCCTGTGTTCCAGCCCTTATTCCGCAGCCAATTTCTTACTTCCCTCGAAAGCAAGGGGATGCTATCATGCGCATCATGAACTGTACCATCGGGTCAACGAAGTGGTAGCCTTGAAATGTATATGAGGCTTTTTCAAGATCTCCATCTTGCTAGTCCCACCCATCAATATTTTCATCTGCCCCTAAAACCTATGACTCCATTTCATATTGCACCTCATCATAAGAAACTACTTCCATGATATGATTCTCTGCGATTATTACATAATGCTTCAATTCTTCTGATGAATAGAACCCGCCTGTCTCAGATTCGATTTGCCTTGTCAGGTGAGAGTCTGTTTCTTGCAGCAGAGTTGTTGTCCTCACCTTTTCTCCCAGCAAATCGTAATATGGAAACTTTATCCTATCGGTAATTTCCTCTTCATAAAATTTTGTATAAACAACCCTATCTCCAAAATTTAGCCGTTTAGCTCCCTGCTCGGAAGAAAGAATTACTTCAAAAGAATCTTTGAGATAAAATGACTGGATGTCATATTTGCCTTTGAGAAGAATTTTTACCATGTCTGCCACTCTCACATTATATCAGCCCCTGTAGCTCCTGGAAAGAGAAATATAAACCAATCGGTAGGATACATGGAGCTTTGAGATGAATAGCCATACCCAAACAATCAATTTAAATCAGATAAAAATACCATTGACAGATAGTGAAACGTTGGAGCTGCTTAATACATGTAAAAAATTTGCTGGCAGCAAGAAACCAAACTGCTCATCTTCCGAGACTAGATTGAGGTACAATTCTCGTTTTCCCTTAATGTTCATTGAGTCAAGGTCTTTGCATATTTCTTTTATTTTTTCACCGATTAATTTTGAATTCAGTTCATTTGTATCAGCAACCGAAAAGATATTCTTGAAGACCAGACAGTCATGTTCTGCTAAAAAACGACTGTTCTTACGAATTGGAAATCCCTTTCTCATTAACTCCCAATTATATCGATTATTTATTTTATTGATGTCAAATTCTTGCAAGTCATTACAATCAATAAAAATACGCATTGAGAATTTCAGCTCCATCTTACTATAACTCCTTCAAAAGTTAGTGTAAAGGATTGATAACTCCATAATTAACACCACCAAAATTTCTTTCACTTGGACATTTTATTGCATCAATACCTGTCAAATCCCAATTCTCCATTAATTCTTGTGCTGTACATTATATTTACTCATCAATTATTTCTTTTAGGATGAGCATACCGTCTGTTTCATGTACTTCCCAATGAGGACTTGGCACGCCAGGGGATTCCTCCATTTCACGTAGGTAGTCGGGATAATTCGTGAATTGCTTTGACCAGGTTACTTTCTTTTTATATACGTATTCTGGAGCAGCTTTCATTTTGTCATCGGGATTGATGTTGATGTGACCAATCCAAGCAAACCATCCGTCGTCAAGCTCTACACTAAAACCAACTCCCCGTTCCACAACCACTCTTCCTTTTGTTTTGTTCAGGTACTCTTCAACACTTGATAAATTGGGCCATCTGGATGATGGCAAATAGTCTCGAATATAGACAATATTTCCATCCTGTTTCCCTATAACCATTCCATCCGGCAATGCATACAATTCTATTATGTCGGCAGCATTGAGGAGCGTTGATTCGGCAATTGGAATGGCATTCCTTGGCATGGGCTCTCCAAGTTTTATGGTTGTGCTTTGGCATGAGCTCAGAATCACGGTTACGACTAGAATCTGGATGATTCTAGTCCACACAGATATCCCCCTGATTTTCATAAAATTTCACCTCTCCCATGTCAGTTATTTTTAGGTGACTTTTCTAGTATCATATAATTTTGAATCCTCTCCCTTAAAGACTGTCACTCCAAGGGCTTCTTGTACTGTGATAGAATCGTTTTCTACTGATATAATCTTGCCACTGTGAAAGGCTGTTTCATCGTCGTCAAACTGTACAAAGACACCTCCGACCTGCGGTTGCTCTGTTTCAACGTAACCATCACCCTGTAAAATTCGGGGAACAATACTCGGCTCAAGCCACCCTCGTCCATCAATGAATGTATATCCGTGACAATTGAAATTCTCATTTCTAAGATCAGAAAAATTTAATCTTATTTCTATATCAGAACCATCATTTGCCTTTATATTGCCCCATTGAACTTCAATGTATCTGCCAGAATTACCTAGTTCAAAATGTCGATTTGTTGTAGGAAAAAAATTTACAGTCTCATCAACTTTCTTTTGTATTCGCCCATCCGGATCTGTATACTTTACCGGATTGTTTCCGGCGTAGTGGTACAAATTGCTATATGTGGGGACAAACCACCAATTTCACCCAAAAATGCTGCTCAAAACCCAGAAAACAGACTCCACCAACCAGCTCTAACGTGAAAAATAATCCTCAGAACCACATCCTTCCCTAGTGATGTATCTCCATTTTACCCGAAAAGCTGGTGTTTGACTAGTAAAATTCGGGTAAAACTGGGGAATTTCTCCCGTCCCCCGTCAATTTGTATTGATGGGAGGGGGAGAAATTATTCTTTTAGATAAAAAGTAAATTATTCATTTATTTTTCTTTTTTTTTGAAAAAAAAGTAAGAAAAAATGCTTCGATAAACCAAAGATAAATATGAAATAAAAGTACTTTTTTAATATAAAATTCAAAATTATTTAATCTTATAGAAGTAATAACTATTAAAACAATATCTAAAAAATAAAAAATCCATAAAATAATAAATAAAATTTTATATCTTACTTTTCTCAAAAATATAATACGCTTAAAAGAGATCCGTCTTAAAAAAGTCTTATAATCTATTAATGAAAACGTGTACTTGATTTTTTTATATTGTTTTAGTTTTAAACAAATAATTAAGGACCATACCGTGATAATTAATCTCAAAAAAATTGAATCATAGAAATCTTTACTTATTTTTTTAGTAACTGCTAAAAAAACAATATGTGAATTTATCAGATAATTTATCATCAGGATTGAGAATAAAAGAAAAATAAAACCCATAATTTATTCCTCTGTATCCTCAATAGTATTCATAAATTCATCATATACTTCTTTTAATCCATTGGTCTACCCCTACTCCCACCATTTTTTATATGTATGTCGAGCTGCCCATCTCTTGGCCTGCTCATAGCTTTTGGTACAATAAAATCCCCAAGAGAAATCTTTTGTATATTTCGTTTTCCTTATCTGAGGATATTCAATAATTTCACTGCTTCCGTGATATAATTCCACTGGCATTTCACTTTCCCCTGCTAAAGGCGATTATATCACATTCTACGTTCTTTTTCATCTTACTCCCGTCAAGTTGTATTTGTGGGAGGAGGGGGAATACTTTATTGCTTTTTTCCTTGAATAAAATTTAGAATTATTAAAAACGGAATTAAAGAAAAAGATGTTTTAATAGAGTGTTCCAATATACCCTGGATAATGTTGGTTTCATAAAATTCACAGATACAACTACATAGTATATTACAAAAGAAAGACAGGTAGACAATAAATATTATCACTTTATATATTGTCCTACCCATTAATCTCCAAATCCAAAATCCAGACCATTTTAACAGTAGAGACCTATTATCTTTTATTATTCTATCTTCTTTTGATAAAGTTGCGTTTATGCCCAACGACAAAAAAAATCGTTGTATAAAAAATAATAGTAAAATACCTAAAATGCTGTTCACAAACACTCCTCTGAATTCTTTTTTACATAATTTGCAATTTCAGCAATAGCATTATCTCGAATCTTTTGCATTAAAAGCTCACCCTCATTTTTCAACAATGCCTTTGTATTCCTTTTGATTAAGTCATAGATGCAATTCAATATACCTAGCAATAATGTACCATGGGATGAAGGGCGGGACAAGGGGTGTTACCCCCGTTCCATTCCGCCATGGTTTTGTTCTGGATTACTGACAAAAACGGCAAAACATGGTAGAACAGAGTGATACTTTGTGATGCCTGCGGAGCAGGACTGGTGGAGTGAGCATGACTTTATATGAAGAGTTGGAGTGGCGTGGTCTCATCAAGGATGTGGCTGGCGAGGATATTAAGGATAAGATAAACGGCGGAAACATTTCCTTTTACTGGGGAACGGATCCCACGGCAGACAGCCTGCATCTGGGGCATTATTCTAGCCTGGTTACAGCCAAGCGTCTGGCCAAGGCGGGGCACCATCCCATCCTGCTGGTGGGCGGGGCCACCGGACTCATCGGCGATCCTCGTCCCACTGCGGAGCGGGAGCTGATTGCCAAGGAGACCATCGAGAAGAATATTGAGGGAATCAAGGCCCAGGTGTCCCGCATCTTTGAGGGCAAGGCAGAGATTGTCAACAACTACGACTGGATGAAGGATTTCAGCTTCCTGGACTTTTTGCGGGACGTGGGAAAGTACATCAATGTGAGCTACATGCTGGGCAAGGACATCATCAGCCGCCGTCTGGAGACGGGCATCACCTTCGCAGAGTTCTCCTACACCCTGATTCAGGGCTACGACTTCCTCCACCTGTTCCGAACCAAGAACTGTATCCTGCAGGCCGAGGGTGCCGACCAGTGGGGCAACATCACCACGGGGCTGGAGCTTATCCGCAAGCTGGAGGGGAAGGATGCCTATGGCTTTACCATGCCCCTGGTGCTGGACAAGTACGGCAACAAATTCGGCAAGTCTGCGGGAAACGCCCTGTGGCTCGACCTGAACAGAACCTCCGGGTACGAGCTGTACCAGTACCTCATTAACGTGGACGATTCCATGGTGGGCTCCTACCTGCGGATCTTCACCTTCCTCTCAAAGGAGGAGATTGAGGAGCTGGAGGCCAGGAACGCCGCCAACCCTGAGCTGCGGGAGGCTCACAAGGCGCTGGCAAGGGAAATCATCACCGACCTGCACGGAGCGGCCGAGTTCCAGAAGGCGGTGGCAATCAGTGAGGCCCTGTTCTCCGGCAAGGTGAAGGACTTGAGCCTGGCGGACATCAAGGTAGGCTTCAAGGACGTGCCCACAGTGGAGCTGGCCGAGGAGGGCATCCCTCTGATTGACCTGCTGGTGAACAACAAGATTTGCTCCAGCCGCCGGGAGGCCAGCGCGTCCACCGCGATGACGCAGGAGGGAGACAGCTCCCGGGCGGCGGCGGCAATGAGCCGGCCGCTCTCCACGCCCGTGGTGGCCAGTACCCCGGGGGAGAGCACCGCCACCGGCCGCAGGTGGCCGAAGTGTTCCGCCAGATGGGCCACCAGATGGCGGGTGACC
>CALEFI010000004.1 GCA_937876905.1 uncultured Treponema sp. | reverse complement strand
AGGACCTCACCTTCAACGGGGACATGAAGGGCTACCTGGAGTACTGGACGGGGACCGTGACCGTGGGCGGCTTCACGTGGGAGTCCGAGCCCGCACCCCAGAAGAACTCCTCCGGGGTGAACACGATTGCCACCAACGCCACGGTCTCCATCTCGGCGACCATCGAGAACCCGGACAACTACCCGCTGGACTATGGCGTCGGCACGGCGGCGGACACCCTGCGCTCGGTGCGGACGGCGGGGCCTGTGGGCGGGACGGTGCGGGTCACCAGCTCCAGCCCCACCAGCATTGAGCTGGAGCTGGTCCCCTTCTCCTCCGTGCCGACCCCCGAAAGCCGAGCCCTGGAGCACAAGGACTTCACCCTGACCGTGGCCCCCACCCGCACCGACAGCGGCCTTCAGGCCGCCAACCCCCAGGTGCTGACCCTGCGCTACAACACCCCGCCACGGATGCCCCTTGCCGTGATAAAGGAGAGCAACGGAGATTTCCGTTGGCCCAACAAGTCAGGGGAGAACTGGGAGGTGTCTCAAGGAGAAATCTATTATGCCTGGCCCCAAGACAAGACGAAATCAGAGGGAGGAGACTCTTCCGATCCGGACTATGCGGCAAGGTTCTACATAGAGGATGATGGTGCGGATTCCGACTGGTATGAGGAGCCGGATTGGAAAGAGCCAACAGGGAAGACGCTGACAGACAGTGACGGAACAGTCTACAATATCTATTGGTATGGGCCTATGGGAACCGATGTGACGGTGTACGCCGAGGACGACGAGGGAGTGCGGGGAGCGGGCATCACCTCCGGCCCCCTCCTCGCCATCACCCTCGATGGCAACGGCGGAACCTTCGGATCCGGCGCCCCCACCGTGACGGTGTATCGGGCGGAAAACTCTTCCATCATTGGCGGCGACCTTGACGTTCCCGATTACCCCGGCTTCACCTTGTCCGGCTGGTCGGATTCGAGTGGCCCCATCACCTTCCCGCATCCGGTGCCGTCGTCTCCCCTTACCCTCTACGCCCAGTGGAGGTCGGACTGGTCGGGCTACATCTCGTCGCTGGGGCCAGGCTCCCACACGGTGAACATAGACACCAAGCTTACGGAGAGCGACGTGTACGCCCTCCGTGCGGCCATCGCTGCCAATCCCAGTACCCTTGTAACCCTCGATCTGGGCAATGCCACCCTTGACAACAACAGGCTGCCGGAGAGTGCCTTCAACGGCTCCAACACCTCCCAAGGCAAACTCCCCAACTTGGTGGGGGTAACGCTGCCGGACAACCTCGTTGAGGTTGGAGACCACGCCTTCACCAACTGCACCGGCCTTGCCAGCGTAACCATAAAGAATGGCGTGCAGACCATCGGAGAGGGTGCTTTCTACGGCTGTTCTGCCCTCACCAGTGTGGCCATCCCAGACAGTGTCACCAGCATCGGGGCCTATGCCTTTGAGAAGAGCGGCCTCACCAGTGTGGCCATTCCCAAGAGCGTGCAGACCATCGGGGGAAGCGCCTTCCTTGACTGCATCCAGCTCCAGAGCGTCACCATAGCGAACGGTGTGAAGACCATCGAGCAGTCTGCCTTTGCCTATAGCGGCCTCACCAGCGTGACCATTCCCGGCAGCGTGCAGACCACCGGACTGGATGCCTTCCACAACTGTGCCCAGCTCCAGACTGTAACCATACAGGAGGGAGTAAAGACCATCGGGCAGGGTTCCTTCATCCACTGTACTGCCCTCACCAGCATCACCATTCCTAGGAGTGTCACCAGCATTGAGCCCTTTGCTCTCCAGGATACCGGCCTCACCAACGTCACCATCCCCGGCAACGTGCAGACCATCGGGCAGGATGCCTTCTCCGGCTGCGCCAAGCTCACAAGCGTGACCATAGAGGATGGGGTGAAGACCATCGAGCAGGGAGCCTTCCACGTCTGTCCTGTACTCACCAGCGTCACCATCCCCGGTAGCGTGCAGACCATTGGAAAGGATACCTTCTGGAACTGCCCAGCCCTCACCAATGTAACCATCGCGAATGGTGTGCAGACCATCGGGCAGGGGGTCTTCTGTCGCTGTTCTGCCCTCACCAAGGTGGACATCCCAGACACTGTCACCAGCATAGGGCCCTTTGCCTTCGAGCTGACCGGCATCACCAGCATCACCATCCCGAAAAGCGTGACCAGCATCGGAATCCATGCCTTCCTCACCAGTAAACTGACTACAGTGAATTACCCTGGCACGGAGGAGGAGTGGAAGAAGATAGCGATTGGCGATCCCAATAATGAATTGAACGGTGCTACGAAGAACTATAGCCCCTAGAGGCTGAGGGGCAGGAGATGGGAGCTAGGAATGGGGAAGGATTATTCCACTCCTAGCTCCATCATCGCTCCCAGGGAAGCATAGGTTTGTACCAAAATAATCCTGAGTGGCAAGGCTATACTATTGTCGGGTTCTAGCCGCTGGCAGAGCGTAACTTTGGGGTTGACATAGAAATGGAGTGTGGTAATATAAGTGGTGCAGGAGGTTTCCATGAAAAGGCGTTCGGTTATTCTTTTGCTGCTGCTGTCTGCGGGCACTTCCCTCTGGGCGGGGGGCCACAAGGAGGGAAGTGCATTCTCCGCCCTTTCCTGTGGTTGGCTCGGCAGCGTAAAGCTCAGTACCCTCTACGACTCGTCAGAAGTCATCAGATTGGGAAACAGTACAGGGCATGGGCAGGACATCTCCGATGTCCTGCAAGAGATTGGTACTAGCAGGGCCAGAGCGACGCTGTCGGAGGTTACCAGTTCTGTTGCCGTGGGACTTGAATCGAGGTTCATGTTCAGCGAGAAATGGGGGATAGGAAGCAGGATCTCCCTTTTCTTTCCCCAGGACATTACCTATGAGGTTGAGCAGTTCAGTGGAGCCGAGCAAGACATCGGGAGGATTCGCCGTGATCGGGGCGACTTTATGACTCTGCTGGGCATCGATATATTTCCCGGCCTTTCGTTCATGCCGATACGGACTTCCCAGTGGGGTTTGCACTTGATGCAGGGGCTTCACCTGGCAAGCCTGGTAACAGACACCCAGTTTATGAAATCAACCCAGGTGGTGATGGGCATTGGCACGGAAATCTCTGCGGATGTGTATTTTGGGAAGCATTTTTATCTGAATGGCGGCCTCGTCCTGACGTATGATTTCCTGTCCTCGACTTCTTTGGAGTACGCTGATGCCGGAAAAATCGTGCGGGACTCCTCGGTTGTCCCCACCGCCTATCTGTCAATCCTGCCGAAAATAGCCATAGGCTGCCGTATATAATCCTGCCGCCTATCCTTCTTTTGCCCGCACCACAAGGCAGACAGCCTGGTGGCTCCACTCCACAGGGGATTTTGCCAAATCCAGCAGGAGCTTGACGGCAAGCTCCACTTCCTTTTGGGAAAGGTGGCGGGCAAGATGGCAGCCATAGGCGGAGTTGGTGGGATGGAGCCAGCGCATGATTTCTTGTGGGCTCAGCATCCTTTGCTCGGCCAGGCGGCTGACTTGGAAGGCCACCTCAAAATTGGCGGAAAGCGCCGTTGCCACCGTCTCCTGGTTCCAGCCGAACAGGGGATTGTTCTTGTCCCCAAAGAAATCCTCCTCTATCGTAGTCATCTTTTGCACCAACTCCTCCTCCCTGCCTCCTTTCAGATGCTTGCTGGCGGCACGCCGTCTTTCCAGCAGGGAGGAGAGGCGCTGGCCCTGAGAGGGTATCTTTTGGTGCAGGATGAGCCTCCAGCCGGGGGCCAGCTGGTTCTGGGCGGCGGCCTGCTGGATACTGCGGCAAAAGTTGGCGATGCTTTCCGTGGTGGTGAGGAGGTCCCGAAAATAGAGCCTGTCAAAGGGAACCTCTGTCCAGGCGGAAGGGACTTGGGCGTCGTCCTCCTTTTCGGTAGTGGGAATGACAAAGGAGCCAATTGGTGGCCGTTGGTCATTTTCTATAAGTGTCAGTTGGGGACGAATAATTTCTTCCAAAGTGTAGCTATACTGCTGCAGAATCTCCATGCCAGCGGCACTGGAGCAAACCCCCGCCACCAAGCCTTCTGGACTTTTCCGCAGGCATTCCCAAATCAAAAGACCGTCGTCCACGTTCCAGATGAAGTGGCGGCTGTGGCGGACGGGGGCGGCCAGCTGGATGATTGTTTTTCGTATGTCCTGCAAGATTTGCGCCTTGTTGCTCATCACCCGCCGCCGCCATTCGGATTCTGCCCGTGAAAGCGCCTGGTTGTGGGCCTTGTTCTCCGGGCTGTAGGTGAGGTTGCCCCCTGACTTGGCCGGCTCAACCTTGAAGTGCTCCGTCTGCCACCACAGGTTCTCGATGTTTTCCCCTTGGCCTTTGCCATCCACCCCGGCTCCCGCTCCCTCCAGCAGGGATTCTTCCTCCAGCAATGCGGCAATCTGTGCCTCACGTCGGGCCAGCACCTCCTGCCGGATGGAATTCTCATAGCCCTGGGTGCTGGGATTATAGAAGACACGGCCGTTCAGGGCATCGGGTAGATACTGCTGGGCTACCCAATGGTCGGTGTAGGCGTGGGGATAGAGGTAGCCTGCCCCGTGGCCAAAGCCCTTGGCATCCCGGTTGCCGTCCTTGAGGTGGTTGGGAACCTCGGCATCCTCCCGCTCCACGGCGGCCAGGGCATCGAAGAAGGCCAGGGAGCTGTTGGATTTGGGGGCGGTGGCAAGGTAGAGGGCGGCGTGGGCCAGGTGGTAGCGTCCCTCCGGCAGACCAACCCGGTCAAAGGCGGCGGCGCAGGACTCCACCACGGAGATGGCCATGGGGTCTGCAAGTCCTGTGTCCTCGCAGGCGGAAATCAGCATTCGGCGGAAGATGAATCCCGGATCCTCTCCTGCCGCCACCATCCGTGCCAGCCAGTACAGGGCCGCATCTGGGTCCCGCCCCCGCAGGCTTTTGATAAAGGCACTGATGACATCGTAGTGGTAGTCGCCGTCCCGATCGTAGAGCACCACCTTTTTCTGGATGCTTTCCTCCGCCGTCTCCCTGCTGATGAAGATTTTGCTTCCTAGGGCGGGGCGGGGCGGATTTCCCTCCGGCTCCCAGTGCTCCGGGGTGGTTTCCACCGCCAGCTCCAGTGCGTTCAAAAGGCTTCGGGCATCGCCGTTGGCCGTGTCCACCAGATGCTCCAGCGCCCCCTCCTCAAATTCCACCTGCCAGCGGCCGTAGCCCCGCTCCTTGTCCTGTAGGGCGGCGGTGGCTGCCTGAATCAAGTGGCGGCGCTCCAGCGGCAGCAGCTGGAAGACACGACTCCTGCTCACCAGGGCCTTGTTCACCTCAAAGAAGGGATTTTCCGTGGTGGCTCCCACCAGAATGATGGTTCCGTTTTCCACCCAGGGCAGCAGGGCATCCTGCTGGGAGCGGTTCCAGCGGTGCACCTCGTCCACAAAGAGGATGGTGCGGCGGCTGTAGAGCTTGTAGTGCTCCTCTGTCTGGGCGATGGCCTCCCGGATGTTCTGCACCCCGGTGAGGACGGCGTTCAAGGTGATAAAGTTGCTTTTGGTGTGGTTTGCGATAACCCGTGCCAGGGTGGTCTTGCCGGTGCCGGGCGGACCGTAGAAGATGACGGAGGTGAGCTGGTCTGCGGCTATGGCACGGCGCAGCAGCCGCCCCCTGCCTACAATATGCTCCTGCCCGATGTACTCGTCCAGGCTGCGGGGCCGCATACGGGCGGCAAGGGGCTCCTTTGCTGTTTGCCGGTCTTCAAACAAGTCCATGGCCGCTGGATTGGGTCTTGGTGAACCAGCCTATTCCCGGTTCCAGGTGTCCCGGCGGCTGTAGTAGTAGCCCCATAGTCCGTTGATCTTTGAGTAGTCGGAGCCGCTTGAGATGGTGCTGGCGTAGAGGGCTGCATTACTAGTGTTCGTTCCAGTGGAAAGGACAGCGAAGGCCTCGTAAGCCTTGATGGTGCCTCCCCAGTTGCCGGGCGGATCCTTTACCTCTCCGGTGAGCTTGCCACTTCCATCCAACGGAAGCTTCTTCAGCCCCTTGCTGGTTCCGGCGTAGAGGGCGCTGTCCACAGCGGAGTAGGTGAGGCTGTAGACTTCTCCCAAGCCGGAGACGGAGCCAAGGTCGTCTCCATTCTTTCCCCTGACTGTTCCGCCATCCGCATAGTAGGTCTTGCTGTCAGTGGAACGTACCACTATGACCGTTGAGGGAACATCATCTGAGGTGGCAGTGCTGCCGGGGCAGATTTTTTCGATTTTCCTGTCGGTGTCCTGTAGATAGGCAGTGTCTTTTCCATTGCAGAAAATGGTCTTGATTCCCTTGCCGCTGGTGGGCTTGCAGGTTTCTGGAGTCCAGGTCCACCCGTCGGAAGACTTGTACAACTTCTTCTCTTCCGTCAGCGCATAGAGATTGGCGGAATCTGCCGCCAGCTTGATGATGATTCCCCCAGGTCCGCTGATTTCTCTCCACCCACGGACGGCACTCTCGTCCTTGGCGTA
>CALEFI010000003.1 GCA_937876905.1 uncultured Treponema sp. | reverse complement strand
GCCCGCCGTGGCAGGCCGCTGGAGCTGGGGAGCCTTCTTCGGCGGGCTCATCTTGACCACGGCCGCCGTGGTGACTTTCGTTGCGGCGGTGGTGCTGTCCCCGGCCGTTGTGGAAGTTTTCACGTACTAGTTTTTCAAAATAAATAATCATAATGCCCTTCTGATAGATTAATTTTTATAACCTACCTATTTACTAGGTTATGTACACGTATTGTATAGTCTTATTTTCCTACTATGTCAATAGGTTTTGGGCTAGATTTTTCTAACACAGTCCACCTTGTTATTTTTTAAGCAGTTTGGAAATTTTACAAGGAGGAAAAGACAGCCATAAATTTACATTTTGCCGTATTCAAAGGGAGGAATTGATGGCCTTTGTCTAAAAAACACGATATGATAAATGATTTTAGCAAGTCTTGCTACATGATACACCTTATCCCTGTAAAGGTAGGCCAACTGTTTTTCCCTCCTCACACTTGCATGAGCCCAACAGCACCGTTGAGCTCATGCCGCTTAGTTTTGGGAGGCTGCAGGACCAGGAACCCCTGTTTTGGTGGAGGAACCACCCTTAAACACAGCCCTAGCATTGAATTCGTCATTGAATTTGTTGTTATACTCATCCTTTAGGATATTCAGCCAGAACAGAGACGTTTCATACCTTTCATTGGGCAGCAAGTCAGTGGTCGAATAGTCTCCATGCAGCAGGGCTCCCCTGCCAGTACCAATGGTATCCATCAGACGGGCCACAAAATTAGCGCCTTTTGTTGCAAATTTTGACTCGAAATCCCTGAGTCCTGTAAACTGATTGTTGGATATGGACTTGATAACCCCATCTAGACTTTCCCCAGCATGAATTCTGCTCAGTATTGTATCCAGCCCTTGAGCAAGACTCGTGGCATCGTAAACAGTTCCGCCTGCTGCAATATGGCTCAAATACATGACGGCCAGATAGCCAACTCCATATTGGGACAGTATAGAATTTCCAGTGAGGGGATGCTTCTTTGTCAGTATGTCTGTTATTTCCTGTGGAGAGGTTTGAGCATTGATATTCAGACCAGTCTTGAACGCCACGAGGCTACTGCCAGCAGAAACAGTCTCTGCCGCTCCCTCCACAAACCAGCTCGGAAACCCATCCCCATGCTGGTTGAGGTTGCAATCCCACAGTGTAAAGCCGCAGGTCAGGGATTCACACATCAGGGCATGCATCATCTCATGGGTAACTCTCTTCTCCAACTCCTTTCTCCAAAAATCGGTGAGCTGATTCCCAGTCCATTCCAAGTCTTCATAGCTAATGGTCAGAGAATAGATTACCCAGACGGACTCCTCCGGCCTTCCATCAGTATACATCGGATTCATAGAAAACGAGGCCTTGGTGGTTCCAGACATATCATTCAATTTGAGCCCAATACCAATATCCTTTTCCTTTAGATAATGAAAAGCTTGCGGAAACCTTGCAACCAGAGCCTTAACAGCTTGCGGGACAATCTCATCACGTAAAGCCTGTAGTAAGTGAACAACCTTTTCCTTTTCTGTATGATAGTGAAGCAGCTTCTTTAGTTCCAAATTATCTTGGGAAATAATAATAGCCTTATTCTGCTCATAATCGCTCAAAAGCTCTGTCGTACCACCTAGGGAGGGCAGGACTAAATCCTGACCGGGAGTAGTCTGCGAAGACGTGGGGGAACTGGAGGTAGAGGACTCTGGATTTGCCCCTTGCACAGAGGGCTGTAGAGCTTGTGGCTCCTCCTCATGGAGGAGTGGTGGCTCATAATCACAGCCTTCCAGCAGTAGGACAAAAGAAAGCAACAGAACAAAGAGTTTTGCAAAAATAGTACTTCGGCAGTTCATCCATCCTCCCCAAACAGCCAGAATATTGATAGATACATTGAGTATACAGAAAAATATTTTTTACCACAAGGGACAAGGGTAGCTTATATAAAATTTCTCCACGTTATATTTAGCAATACCTCTTTTACTATTATCCCACCCGTGCTATACTGCCGTCCATGCATCCCCATGACCCCTACCTCCCCATCAGCCAAGAAGACCTGCAAAAAAGAGGCATCCAGCAGCTTGACTTTGTCTTTGTCTCTGGCGACGCCTACGTGGACCACGCCACCTTTGCCGCTCCCCTCCTGGGTCGTCTGCTGGAGGCCAAGGGCTACACCGTGGGCATTATTCCCCAGCCTGACTGGAAGTCCACAGCAGACTTTATGGTCTTGGGGCGACCACGGCTTGCCTTCCTTGTCACCGCTGGTGCCATGGACTCCATGGTGGCCAACTACACTGCCAACAACAAGCCTCGCTCCACCGATGCCTATTCCCACGGGGGCATGGCTGGCCGTCGGCCTGACCGAGCCCTCATCACCTACACGGCAAAAATCCGGGAGGCATACAAGGGGGTACCGGTCATTATCGGTGGCATAGAGGCCAGCCTTCGACGGTTTGCCCACTACGACTACTGGTCCAACACTGTCCGCCACTCCATCCTGCTGGACTCCAAGGCCGACCTCTTGATTTACGGCATGGGAGAGCGTCCCCTGCTGGAAATTGCGGCGGCCTTGGCGGAGGGCAAGCCTGTGGCGGAAATCCGTGGCATCCGGGGAACCTGCTGGCGAACCGGGCGGGAAACAGAGCTGCCCTCAGGTGGCCCCAACGGAAACGGAAAATTCCAGCCAGCGGTGCGGATTCCAGGCTTTGCCCAGGTGTCCAGCAATTCGGCGGAGGGCCGGGCCGAATTCGCCCGCTCCTACCTGCTGCAGGAGCAGAACACCGACGCCATTTCCGGCCACATCCTGATAGAACAGAACGAGGCCCGCTTCGTAGTTCAGGAGCCACCCGCCCTGCCCCTGAGCCAGCAGGAATTTGACCAGGTGATGGAGCAGCCCTTTACCCGCCGCTGGCATCCCATCTACGACGGCCCCGCAGAAAACGGAAAAGCTGGCGTTCCGGGACTTGAGGAGGTAAAATTTTCCCTCACCAGCAATCGGGGCTGCTTTGGGGCCTGCTCCTTCTGCGCCATCACCTTCCACCAGGGCAAGAGAATCCAAGCACGCAGTCATGAATCCCTGGAGCGGGAGGCTCTCCTTCTCACCAAAGAGCCTGATTTCAAGGGCTACATCCACGATGTCGGCGGCCCCACCGCCAACTTCCGCAGGGATGCCTGTGCCAAGCAAGCGAAGGCCGGAGCCTGCATCCATCGGGAATGCCTCGGTACCGAGCCCTGTCCCCATCTTGAGGTGGACAACAGCGACTACCTGACCCTCCTGCGACGGCTGCGGAAGCTTCCCGGCATAAAGAAGGTCTTTGTTCGCAGCGGCATCCGGTTCGACTACCTGATGCTGGAAAAGAACAGGACCTTTTTCCGTGAACTGTGCCAGCACCATATCTCCGGCCAGCTGAAGGTTGCCCCAGAGCACGTGAACAACCACGTTCTGTCCCTTATGCGGAAGAGCAGCCACCAGGTGTACAAGGATTTCGAGGCAGAATACAAGCACATCAACCAGGAGCTGGGCAAAAAGCAGTATCTGGTTCCCTACTTCATCGCCGGCCACCCCGGTGCCGACCTCAACGCCGCCATAGAGGTAGCACTCCACCTGAAGAAGAACGGCTTTGTGCCGGACCAGGTGCAGGACTTCTACCCCACGCCGGGAAGCCTCGCCACCTGCATGTACTACACCGGCCTTGATCCCCGCACCATGGAGGAGGTCTACGTGCCACGGGGAGGCCACGAGCGGCGGCTCCAGCGGGCCCTGCTCCAGTTCAACAGGCCGGAAAACCGCCGCCTGGTGCGGGAGGCACTGGAAAAGGCTGGCAGACAGGACTTGATTGGAGTGCTACGGTGAGGCCAAGACCTGTCCGCTTTCCCGGAGCTTTCTTCTCAGCGATAGCCCCTTGCAATCCAGGAGTCCAGCCAAATCACCTCCCCGGAAAAGATGTCGTAGTAGGCTCCCACCACAGTGGCCTTGACTCCCATCTCCTCCACATCCTGCTTGAGCTGGGCCACCATATTGCGCACATTCTCCTGTGCCACCATTTCCACATTGCCACCTGCTTGCACTGCGGGGTTGATTCTCCGTATCAGGCTCTGGAGATGGGGCAGGTCATGGCCACCCTTGCAGATTGCCGTAACAGCCCCGCAATGGCTATGACCACACACCACCACCAGCGGGCAGTTCAACCCCTCCAGCGCATACTCTACGCTGGCCAGCACCACGCCGTCCACCACGTTGCCAGCGTTGCGGATGACAAAGAGGTCTCCCAGCCGCTGGTCAAAGAAGATTTCCGGCACCACCCGACTGTCCGAGCAGCAAATTACTACGGCAAAGGGCTTTTGTCCCGCAGTCAGCGTCTCCCGGTCCACCGTGTAGGTTGACTTGTCGCACAGCTCCCCCTGCACAAAGCGCTGGTTTCCCTCCCGCAGCATCTGGAGTGCGAGGTTTGCATCAAGAATTTGTTCTGCTGGATGATGTAGTTTCATGTTGTCTCCTTGTTCTCTGCAAAGTCTTGCGCATTCTATCATAAAAAGCAAATTTCCGTTATATTTAAATGACTATGAAACCGAAGAAAATCCCCATTCCCATGCTGCAAGAGCGTTTTCCCGTCCGAACTCTGGTAGTAATTCTAATACTCCTCCTGTCCATTTCTGGCTGTCAGAAAAGGAGCCTGCCCCCCCAGTCCCAGCTTCAGCTGGGCACGGTCTGTACCATCAACCTCTTTGAGGCAGGAACCACGGAGCTATACATCCAGATGTTCCAGCGACTCAAGGAAATAGAACAGGTGTTCAGCACCAAGCTAGCCGCCAGCACGCTGTCTCAGGTAAACCAGGCAGCAGGAATTGCCGCTGTAGTGGTGCCGGAAGAGCTGGTTCTGGTGCTGCAGGAAGCACTGCGGATTGCCGAGCGAACTGGTGGAGCCTTTGACCCTACCGTCGGTCCCTTGGTGAGACTATGGGACATTGGCGGCGACAACAGCCGGGTTCCCTCCCCGGAGGAAATTGACCACGCCCGCTCCCTGGTGGACTGGCGGCTGGTGGAAATTGACCCGGCTGCCAGCACCGTATACCTTCCTAGGCAGGGTATGGCCCTAGACTTGGGCGGCATTGCCAAGGGCTACGCCGCAGACCAGCTGGTGGCCATAGCCCAGGAGTCCGGGCTGGAGCGGGCGCTCATTGACTTGGGGGGCAACATCTATGCCTACGGGACAAAGGCCGACGGCTCCAGCTGGCGGGTGGGCGTAAAGGACCCGGCAAATCCAACGGGCAGCCCCGCCCTAGCCCTGTCAGTCTGGAACAGGAGCGTCGTGACCTCCGGCATGTACGAGCGCTTCTTTGAGCAGGAGGGCATCCGCTATCACCACATCCTAAATCCCGCCACGGGCTATCCCATCCAAAACGACATCCAGTCCGTCACCATCGTCAGCACCAGCTCCCTTTTAGCAGACGCCCTTTCCACCTCCGTATTCATTCTGGGACGGGAGCGGGGACTGCGGCTTCTGGAATCGGAAGCGGCAGAGGGTGTCATCATCGGGGAGGACAGGGGAGTGTACGCCACCAGCGGCCTTGCAAACCAGCTTTCCGTGGTTGTCAGCCGCTACCAGCTGGCAGATTGATGCGGGCGGGGATCTCCTCACCCCCCGTGGACTTCCTGCTGGTTCATCAGCCAGCTATAGGCGCTCACCACGGAAATGCGGTGGTTGTCCCTTACGATTGCAACCTTGTCATAGCTCACCTGTATCAGCTGACAGACAGTTTTTCCTTGGTACAGGACAAAGTCGCATTCCCCGGAAGTTTCGCCGTAATAGTAGACATCGTAGCCTTGGTTTCTGAGCGGCGAAGCAGGTCAATGTAAACGATTGTCTCAAGCCGCCAGCCAAGATTCGCTCCGGCACATGCATTTTGCCGGTTTTCATCAGGGCGGCATCAACAGCGTAGACCTTTTCCCTCGAATTCTGATTTTGCTTTTTGTTGCAGGAGCAGTGTTCAAAAGATGCTGGGCAAGCTGCTCGAATGCCGCCTTGTATTTGATGGAGTACCGATTCTCAATGTCATTTTGCAAGATATTGTTTACAAGGATTGATATACGCCTGCCGTCTCGTTTCCTCCAGCAATTCGGGAAATCCGCAAGCTTCTTGTATGCATTATCAATCAAGTCCTGATAATTGTCCAGAATATATCCTAGGGCAGACCCAAAAACTGTGGCCTTATGGTTTCCTACAGGATATTCTGGATTCGGTGCATATTGTGTCAGTTTTGTGGTTGATGCAATGGACAGAAAAATATGCTAGAATCCCTCCCATGAAACGACTGATGATTTTTTCCCTCGTAGTCTTTTTCCTTGCCCTGCCGCTGTTTTCCTTTGGACGGGGAGACGCATCGCCAAGGGGGAGCTTTTCCGGAGCAGGGAAGGTGTCGGCCCGCCAGAAAGACCAGCCTCCCGCCCGCATCATCTCCCTGGTTCCCTCCGTTACCGAAACCCTCTTTGCCCTCCAGTCACAGGACATGCTTGTGGCCCGAACCGACTTCTGCACCTGGCCGCCGGAAGCCACGTCAATTCCTTCCGTTGGAGGCTTTGACGGCAAGACCATCAGCCTGGAGCGGATTCTTTCCTTCCAGCCTGACTTGGTGTGCCTAGCCGAAGTGATGCACGACCACCTCGTCCAGCCGCTGGAATCGCTGGGCATAGAGGTCTTTGTCTCCAGGGCCGAGTCAGTTCAGAGCATCCAGGATGAGATTATGATCTTGGGTTCCCTCACCGGCAAGATGGACGAGACCATGCTGCTGCTGGACACCATTTCCCGACAGCTGGAGGAAGCCAGGAAACTGACGGGAACTTCGGTTGTGGCCCGAACCCCAAAATCAGTCTACTGGGAGGTGGCGGCAGCACCCTATTTTTCTCCGGGAAAGGACTCCTTCATCACCGACCTGCTGGCTATCATCGGTGGGGAGAACATCTTCGGCCAGGTTCCCCAAGCCTATCCCCAGGTCAGCGAGGAGAGCATCATCGCCCGCCAGCCCGACGTGATTTTTTTCCCGGACTACCATTTTCAGGGTGACTTGGGGGTGCAGGCCATTGCACGCAGGGCTGGCTGGCAAAATCTTCCTGCTGTAATTAATAGAAGAATCTTTCCTGTTGACAGCGACCTGTTCTCCCGTCCCGGTCCCAGAGTCGGGCTGATGGCGCTGGAGCTGGCCCGTCTGATTCTTGGGGAGGCGGAGTGAGGAATCTCCTTGCCTTCGGACTGGGAGCCTGCCTGTTGCTGGCAAGCCTTGTCCTTGGGGTGGCCTTGGGCACGGAATCCTTCTCCGCCAAGGAAGTGGTGGCTGCCTTGTTCGGGAAAGGACAGGCTGACGCAGACTCCAGCTTTGCCGCCACCATCATCCGGGAGATTCGGCTGCCACGGGTGCTGCTGGCGGCACTCTGCGGCGGTCTTTTGGCAGGAGCGGGGGCCGTCTTCCAGGGATTCTTCCGTAACCCTCTGGCGGACTCAGGCATCATGGGGATTTCCTCCGGGGCCGCCCTGGGTGCGGTGGCATCCGCCCTGTTGCCAGTGCAATTTTTCAATGCCAGCCGGATTTTCGGCAGCTTTGTCATCCCGGTCTTTGCCTTTGCCGGAGCACTGGTGGCGGTTCTCATCGTCTTTGGTGCTTCCCGCTTCCACGGAAGGTACAGCGGTGGCACCATCCTCCTCCTCACCGGCACTGCCGCCTCCGCCTTCTTTTCTGCCCTCACCTCCCTGCTGGTGCTGACAAAGGATCGGGAGTTGTACAAGATGTTCGTATGGATTCTGGGCAGCTTCAACGGCAAGGGCTGGCAGGAGCTGCACTTTATTCTGCCGGCGGGCATCCTTGCCCTCTGCCTGCTGTGCCTCTGCCCCCGAAGCTTGGACCTGCTTGGTGGCGGGGAAACCTCGGCCCAGGCCTTGGGACTGAACCTGGCGGCCACAAAGGTCCTGGTGTTGGGCGCAGGCTCCCTGGCCGCCGCCGCCGCCGTCTGCACCGGGGGAACCATCGGCTTTGTGGGGCTGATTGTGCCTCACCTTCTGCGCCGTCTCCACAGCCCCCGCCACTCCATCCTGATTCCGGCCAGCGTCCTCTTTGGAGCCAGCTTCCTGATTCTCTGCGACCTGATTGCCCGTACCGCCATCTCCCCCGCCGAAATTCCCGTGGGGCTGGTCACTTCCTTGGCGGGGGCACCCTTCTTTGTCTCCCTTCTGTTTGCGGGGAGAGGGGAAGACTATGATTGACAAAATGCATTGTCCGCCGCAAGTCCCGGAAGGCCAGACCAAGCCTGACGGCCAGTACAGCAACGCAAGCCACCCGCTGCTGGAGGTTGCGGGAGTTTCCGCCTGGTACGGCAGACGGCACATCCTGAGTGAAATCGGCCTCACCTTGAAGGCGGGAGACTTTATCTGCCTCAGCGGCCCTAATGGCTGCGGAAAGTCTACACTCATGGCCCTGCTGGCCGGACTTGGCCGTCATGGACTGACCTTCACTGGCACAATCACTCTGGAGGGACAGGACTTGCACAGAATGAAACCAAAGGAGCGGGCAAAAAGACTGGCCTACATGAGCCAGACGGAATCCAGCCTGTGGAATTTCACTGTGCGGGAGGTGATTCTCACCGGCCGCTACTGCCACACTGGACTCACCGGCATGTACTCAAAGGAGGATTATGAGCAGGCGGAGGTGGTGGCGGCGCAGCTCCAGCTTACCAGCCTCTTGCACCGGAAAGTCCACCAGCTTTCTGGCGGCGAATTCCAGCGGGTGCGCATCGCCCGTTCCCTTTGCCAGCAGCCAAACATCCTGCTGCTGGATGAGCCTGCCGCCAACCTTGACTTGGGACTCCGCCACGACCTGTTGCACGCCACAAAGGAACTGGCCCGCCAGCAAGGAACCGCCGTCCTCCTGTCCATCCACGACATCAACCTGGCCGCCGCCTTTGCCAAAGAACTTGCCCTGCTGCGCCCCCTTGCCACTCCGTCAGCAGGCCTCGCCGCCCCAGGCATCTCCCCCCAGCTTATCCTGGGCAGCCCGGCGGAAGTGATGACGGAGGAAAACCTCCGGCTGGTGTACAACCGCAGCTTCCAGGTGTTCACCCATCCCGTCCACGGCGGGGCGGCGGTGTGGGTGGAGTGAGATACAATACAAAACTTGAGCTATAACTGAAGCCAGCGATGATTCCTCCAGCTACTCGGAGGAAAATATGGTTTTTCTATGACAGGAAATAGTTCAGGTTGAAGCCGGAAGGGGCAAGTAAGCCCATTCCGGCTAGGCCGTTGCCCAGCAGTGTTGACTGGAACGACTGGGCATTGGCCGTCACCAGGGAGCGGAGCTACTCCGCACCCTGCAATGTGGGGCTGTTTACTGGGGCTTGTATCCCAACTCCTCAATCTTTTTCTTGCTGGTCATGCTGGAAAGCATGTAGAGGATACCCACCACCACCATCAGTACGGCGAAGATAATCCAGGCCAGTCGGTAGGTTCCGGTGATGTCAAAGATAAAGGCGGCGGCAGTGGGGCCGATAATCTGGCCGATGTTTCCCGCCATGTTCATCCATCCACTCATAACACCGTATTCCTTGTCTCCGAAATTCCTGGCAGTAATCAGAAATGGAATGACCGAGGGGACGGCGCCGCCAATCATGTAGAGTGGCAGCATGACGGTGGCAAAGCGCATGTCCTTGGCGGCAAGCATCATGGCGATGAACATCGCAGCATAGAACATTGGCGCTATCACGGCTGTCCGCTTGATGTGGAAGATGTCGGAGAAGATGCCAAGCAGGAATTTTCCCAAAATCAGGGTTCCCAAGGCTCCGGCGTAGATGCCCGCTGCCTGAGTGCTGTTGCCGGTAATGTCGGTGAAGTAGGCCACACATTGGGTGGAAAAGGCGGATGCTCCGATCATGGTGGTGAGTCCGGCAAACCACTGGAACCACCAGCGGGCGGTCTTCAGCGCCTCCTTTCCCGTTATGCCCGTCTTCTGGGTGGACACGCCGCCGGCAGCCTTTACCTCATCGGGAGAGGGGTCTCCCACACGGGTCTCAAAGCCCTTGTCGGCTGGCATACTTATCACCAGAGCCAGGGCCAGCGGAATCATTATGGCGTTGATGCCCGCCAGGGCAAGGTAGCCCGCCCGCCATCCGTAGCTTGCGATGATGTTGTTTGCGATGGGAACCAAGACCAGCGCTCCCGCTCCGCTACCCAGCATTCCGATGGACATGGCCGTTCCCTTGATTTTTGGCCCGAACCAGTTGCTTACCATAATGGTCACTGGCAGATTGGTGGCCCCACCCCAGCCAAAGCCCTGAACAGCGCTCAGGAGGTACAGCTGCCACAAGGACGTGGCACGGGACATCAGCACATAGCACAGGCTGGTAAGGACAACGCAGCCAGTCAGGACGTATTTGACTGGATACTTCTTGTAGATTTTCCCGATGAAGGCCGAGCTAATCAGCATGGTGATGGTCATTATCGTGTTCGTCTGGGTGAAGGCCGTTCGGGTGATTCCCAAGTCATTGCAAATCGGCGTGTAGAACAGGGAGGTCAGATTGACCTTGACCACGTAGCAGATGAACATGGACATAAATCCCACAAAGAGGATGACCCATCCATAGTAGAACCGGCCATCCATTCTGAAGATGTTTTTTTGCATGATGCAGCAATCCTCCTTAATCATGCGATTGAGAGATGCCTGGGGAAACCGGCGGGCAATGCAAGTCCTTTGGCTTCTCCAGAATGAAACGAGGCCATGCTATCACAAGGAAATCAGAAAATCAACAGAGTCGCTACGGGAAAGCGACAGGAAATGTCCTTTGACCAGCTCCTCGTCTGCAAGGACGAGTATTGACAGCGGCGCTTCAATGGTGCTATTTTAAGCTACTTGTCCGCCGGCATGACTGGCCAGGGCAAGCAAGGAGGAACACGACATGAAGAATTATTTTGACATTGCAGGAAAATATGCCATTGTAACCGGGGCCTCGTCTGGACTTGGGCGGCAGTTCGCCCTCTGCCTGGCTGAACAGGGGGCAAATGTTGCGGTGATGGCCCGCCGGGTGGAAAAGCTGGAGGAGGTCAAAAGGGAGGTGGAATCCTACGGGGTAAAATGCCTGGTGGTTCCCTGCGATGTAACCAACACCGCCAACATAAAGGAGGCCGTGGAGACCGTGCACAAGGAGTTCGGACGGATTGACATTCTGGTGAACAATGCTGCCGCCGGCTTTGCCACTCCAGTGGTGGACACCACCGATGAGCTGTGGGAAAACGTGATGCGAACCAATGTCAACGGTGTGTTCTATGTGGCTCGTGAGGTGGGGCGGGTTATGCTCGCCCAGAACTACGGCAAGATTGTAAACATCGGCTCCTTCCATTGTCAGGTGACCATGAACGGCTTTCCCCGGAGCGGCTATTCTACCGCAAAGGGTGCGGTATATATGATGACAAAGGCACTGGCGGCTGAGTGGGCAAAGTCAGGAATTACCGTGAACACCTTGGGCCCCGGCTATTTCAAGAGCGAGATGGCGGACAAGGTGACTGACCAACGGTACGACGATAACATCACCAACAACTGCCCCATGGGACGCCGAGGCAATCCCGGAGAATTGAACGGAGCCCTCATCTACCTCGTCTCCGATGCGTCAAGCTATGTTACCGGCCAGCTGCTGCTGGTGGATGGTGGCTGGACCATTGTCTAGGGTCTTGCAAGGCTGGGGCCGCTGATGCTTCAACCGGAGATAACGGGTCTCCTGGTCCTGGCCGTCTGCGTTGTCCTCTTTCTCACCAAGTGGATTCCTGCGGCGGCCACCGGGATATTGGGATGCCTGCTGATGGTCCTGTTGGATGTCAGCAGCTTTGAGCAGGTCTTTTCTGGATTTTCCAACAGCATAGTTCTGCTGATGGCCAGTGCCATGGTTGTGGGCATTGCCATGTTCAAGACAGGGGCGGCCCAGTTGCTGGGAAGGCTGGCCATCCGCCTTGCCAAAGGCAGCGAGCGACGCTTCCTCCTTTTGAGCTGCACCCTCACTGGCATCCTGGCCATGTTCCTTGCAAACACGGCATTGATAGCCGCCTTTTTGCCCATCATCGACAGCGTATGCAGAATATCTCCCCAAATGAAGCGGAGGAACCACGTGCTGCCCATTGCCCTGGCAGCCATGTTCGGCGGGGCCAGCACCCTCATCGGCACCACGCCCCAGCTGACAGCAAATGCCATCCTGTCAAAGATGGGCGGGATGGAAATGGGGATGTGGGAGCTCACCGGACCGGGGCTTTCCACCCTGGCACTGTCCCTGATATTCCTCTATTTTGTGGGCTTTCGGGATGGAATCAGGATATGGGGCGGACGGGAAGAGGTGGAGCTTTGTACGGACAGTGACAGCAAGGCATTCCGTGAGATGACCTTCGACAAGAAGAAGCTCTTCCGCATGCTGGTCATCGTGGTGCTTATGACCCTCTCCTATGTGTTCAGCTTTCTTCCCACCGCCATGACCGCCATGGTCGCCGCCATGCTCTGCCTCCTTGCGGGACTTTGCTCCACGGAGGACATAGTCAGGCAGCTGCACTGGGAGTCCGTCATATTCCTTGCTGCCTGCCTGGGCCTTGCCAACGCCCTCACCGACTCTGGGGCCGGAGACCTGATTGGCCGGGCAGTCATCGGCACACTGGGCGAAATGAATTCACCCCTTGTCAGCTATGTGGTCTTGGTTCTGCTGACCCTGCTCATCAGCCAGTTCATCACGAATTCCACCGCCATCATCATCGTCCTGCCCATTGCCCTGTCCATGTGCGAGACCTATGGCTACAATCCCATGGCCTTTACCGTCGGCATTACCCAGGCGGCAAGCTACGCCGCCCTCACACCCCTTGCCGCCTCCCAGATTGCTATGACGGAGGTTGCTGGCTACGACTTTGCCGACTACTACAAGTACGGCTGGAAACTGACCCTCGTCGCCTGCCTGAGCATCATACTGCTGACTCCCCGTTTTTTTCCCTTGCAGCTTCCCCTCTAGCTCCCCTCCTGACGGAATTGGAGCTTGTCCGCCCAGGGAACTCCGGCTAAATCCTGGCGAATTTTGACCCTTTATGCGGAGACTAAAAATCGCTATATTGAATGCATGGGTTTAGATATTTTTCTTGCGATTCTTGGGGCTGTCTGCCTGCTGGTTGGAACGGTGGGCTGCGTGCTCCCCATCCTGCCGGGGGTGATTCTGGCTTGGTGCGGACTTTTTTCCGCCTATTTTTCCCATTATTGTACCATCTCCACCCTGCTGTTGGTAATTACTGGCGTGGCCACCGCCGGCATTTCGGTGCTGGACAACCTCATCCCCGTCTACCTGACAAGGAGGACGGGAGGCTCCAAGGCCGGAGCCTGGGGAGCCACCATTGGCCTCATTGCCGGTGTGTTCATGGGGCCTTGGGGAATTATCCTTGGCCCCTTTTTGGGAGCCTTGGCCGGAGAGCTGATTCACGACCACAAGAACCTGGGACGGGCGCTCAAGTCGGCGGGCGGGGCCTTCCTGGGCTTCCTGCTGGGAACGGGCCTCAAGCTGGTGCTCTGCGGCTTTTTCATCTGGATTTTCATCGGAAGTCTGAGGCAGCAGCCCGTCCTAGCCTTTATGGGTTGAGGCGGGTGCGCCACCAGTGGCAGACATGCGCAAGCCGGAGTCTCCGCAGGCTCTGTGACGCTGTGCGGGAAACACCGGCTTGAAGAAGAATCTCCCTTGCAGAAATCCCATGGGCGCCATGCCCATGGGACATGGCAGGAAGTCAGTATCCTGCGAACATCTCATAAAAGCTTGGAATTGGCAGGTCACTGTATTTTATGCCGCAGTACACGAACTGACTGAATGTCCGCTCATACCCGGTGGCATCTGCCACGTCTGCCTCCACCTGAAGACGGAGTTGGAAATTATCAAAACCACTATAAGGAAAGACCCGGACCTTCATCGACTGTGAGGTGTCCACAATCTGCGCCTTGGCATAGGAGGCCTGCGATTCAACAACAAGGGTCGTAACATTGTTGTTGAAGTTGGCATTTGGAGGTTTCTTATAAAAAAAGCTGAACCGCAGCTCGGTGACGGTAAGCTTGTTGCCAAAAATGTCAATTAGCACTCCCTCCTTGAATTCCCCGTCAATCTCGGTTCCGGCCGTGACATGCAGCCATTTGTTGGCATCTGGCCACGGCACGCTGATTGCGTAGTATCCGTCCTTGTCCATGTCCTTCTCCAGCTTTCCAAATCCCACTGCATTCATTTCCGTCAAGTTGGTGGTTGCGTTTTTCATGGAGTCCTGCAAGGAAAACTGGGGCTTGTCGGCTGTATCGGTGAGCTTGACCAGGATGGTCTCTTCCGTAAAGCCGACGGGAGCCATCAGCGGAATTGGCTCGCTGACCGAAGGGCTGTCGTCCGCCGCATTGTCGCCAGCGTTCAGGATGGGGGCATGGGCTGCCCCTCGTCTGGCGTTTACCTGCTGCTGGTTCGGGCAGCCGGTGGCCAGCACCACCAGTATGCACACCAAAGATAATACAGTGTTTTTCATTGCAAGTCCTCCTTGCTATGGTGTGACAGCAAGCGGGCAAGTGCCACGGACACGGGTGCCATCATCCAGTGTCCCTGTCATTACAAGTGTGTGGTCGATGCCTGGATACGAATAGGTCTCTTGCAGTCCCCACTCTCCGGGGTAAAGATAAAGCGTTTTGGTGTCATGGTTATAATAGCTGCTGTCCAACTTAATCTCCTGTCCAGTAAAGTAGTCTATAATCGTAAATACAGCATCAGCAGGAATAGGAACAGGAAGGTCTTTGAACTCTACAAGGTCTCTACTGTTCCCGGTAGGAGATGATCTCAAGGAACATGAAAACCCCCACCCAGGTTTTTTGTGTAGCAGGAAACCCTGGTATTGGGGTTGTGGCTGTGGTTGCGGGGCTGGAGCCTGCACCGTCGGCGGCATCACGGTGAAGCGTGGGTTGTAGTCCTCCTCCAGCATGTGTCCGACTCCCGCATAGCATCCTGCCAGCAGCGGGACAAGCAGCACGGCCGCCCGAAAATGCGTCCGTTTCCTCATGGTTTTCCTCCTTAACTAAATTCTTTCAGATGTAGATGTCATCAGCATGAATCCAGGTTCTGTCTTTTCCGTCAGTGATGGTTATCCGCAGTTGGTACATCCCTGGCGGAACCTTGTCCACGGCGTAGCGCACCTTGGGTAGCTGGCTCGTGTCCACAGTCTGTTCGGTGGTCCTTCCGTCAGCATCCCGGACGACCACCCCTGTCGCTTTGTCGTACAGGGAGATCGTTACCGTGTAGCCGTTCTGCTTTATCTTCTGCACGTCACTCTCTACGAAGGTTATCTGCAGGTTTACGGAACAGAAGTTGCCTTCTGCCGCCCCTCCCTGACTTGTGTTGCCCGCTTGCGTCTGGGGCTGGGGCGGTGTTTGTGGCTGCGGGGCTGGAGCCTGCACCGTCAGCGGTATCACGGTGAAGCGTGGGTTGTAGTCCTCCTCCAAGATATGGCCGACTCCCGCATAGCATCCTGCCAGCAGAGGGACAAGCAGCACTGCTGCCCGAAAATGCGTCCGTTTCCCCATGGTTTTCCTCCTTGCGTCAGTTGTCCCGCCCCCTTGAGGGGAAGGTGAATGTATATCCCAGGTTCATGCTGAACATAAAGCCCAGCTGGGTGTTGTAGTCGCCGTGTACCCGGAAGGTGAGCCCCCGCCAGCCCACGCCCAGGGCCAGGGAGCCCACGAAGGCTGGGTACACGTGGCTGGATATGGTCTTGCTCCCGAACTCCCTGTTCCACAGGTAGTGCAGGGCAGAGCCCAGGTTTACCTCTGCGGACAGCTCTATGTCCCGGTTCGCCTCGAAGGGGGTCAGGATGATGCCGAAGGGTATTCCCAGCGCAAACGAGAGCAGCAGGGGCGAGGCAACCTTCTTCCCATAAACCTCATACTCGTAGGGGAAGTCCTTGTCGGGCAGTCCCACGGACCAGGTGAAGTGGGCCCCCAGGTAGAAGGGGTGCAGCAGGATGTTGTTGAGGTAGCCGGCGCTCAAGTCTATTCCCACCAGGTGCGGGTCGGGCAGGAAGGTGGTTCCCGCCAGCAGCTCCAGCCCGTGGACGGGCTTCTTGAACAGGGGGTTCAGCCCGTCCACGTCCGGAATGGTCTCCTCCGCTTGGTACAGGACGGGCTGGGGAATCCTCTCGGTGAACCTCTCCCCCTTCACCACCACCTCGTCCTCACCAATCAGGCGGAGCACCGGCATGTTCCTAGCTGCGATGAGGTTTTTCCTCACCGCCACCTTGTAGATGGAGCCGTCCTCATGCCCCATCAGGACATGGCTGTCGTCGGAGTTGAAGGCGAAGGAGGTGATGCTGGTGACGTTGAAGGAGGGGAGGTATCCGAGATGCTTCCCCTTGGCCAGGTCATATATCTCCAGCCGGTTCTCCTCGGTAAGTATGGCCACCCTTCTGCTGTCGGACAGTAGCCGCATCTGGCGGATTGGGCTTCGGGCCTCGATCCGCATCAGCTCGTGGCCTGTCGGGTCGATGACGGCGGCGACTGCCTGGCCGGAGGGGACGAGGAGGTTGTATGTGCCGGGGATGTAGGAGACGGGGACGCTGTTCCGGGTGTAGATGGGAAGCTCCCGTTGGAACCGCCCGGTCTCGCTGCTCCAGATGCGTACCACCCCGTCCAGTGAGGCAGCCGCCAGGTATGCGTTGTCGGAGCTGAACGCCATGCCGTATACGGGGGAAGGGTAGTCCTCTATGTTCTTGGAGACCAGTTCGTTGGTGTAGCGCAGCCTGAAGTGAATCCCGATGCTGGCATCCCCGACAAGATGTCCGGCGATATAGTTCGCATTGCCGCTGAACGCCAGCACGTCCATGGCTTCTGTGGCGGTGGTTATGAAGTGGGGCGGAAGGTCGCCTCGTTCCGACTCAGGATCGGTCAGATATAGGGGGGGGGGGATTTAAGGAAGGGACTGACCAGACGGCGAGGGTTCCGTCGGCGGCTCCGGCTATTATCTGCACGTCGGATTCGTCCTCATGGTATAGGGAGAAGCCAAGCACTCCGGGGAACTCTACGGTTCCCAGCATGTCGTAGCCGGACGAGCTCCGCAGGAGGATGGTGTCCCGCTCCATGTAGGCAAACAGCCGGTCCGTGGAGTCCCATGCCAGCTCCCTAATGGGGAAGTGTTCCTTCACCACCGGAACGGCTGTCTGGCTGTGGGCGAGGAACGGGAGTGCGACAAGGCATATAAGTCCTGCAAAAGTCTTTCTCATCTCAATCATACCTACAATATCGTATTATACTCCAAAAAAACACATACGGGAAGCACTTTTTTGTGATTTTTTCCCCCTTTCAAAGCCATCTACCCCAGCTTCCTGATGATGGCAGCGGCCACGGCCTCCCCGTCCATGGCGGAGGACACGATTCCCCCGGAATATCCTGACCCCTCTCCTGCAGGATATAAGCCCGCCGCCGCCCTGCATTCCAGGGTGTCTGGACTCCGAAGGATGCGGATCGGGGTGGAGGTGCGGGTTTCCGCCGCAATCAGCACGGCCTCCTGGCACACAAAGCCTCGCATCTTCTTGTTGAATTCGCCAAAGGCGATTCTGAGGCGTTGGCTCAGATAGGGTGGCAGCCACTGGTCCAGGCGGGAGGCCACTAGGCCCGGCGCATAGCTGGAGCGGGGTAGGGCGGCGCTTTCCCTTTTTTCCAGAAAGTCTACCAAAAGCTGGGCGGGAGCCTGTTGTCCTTGGCCGTGGGCCTTGGTCAGGACTTCCAGCAGGGTTCTGAGATACAGTCCGCGTCCCTGTCCACTGCTCATTTCATCCTCATTCAGCGGGGGAGGCTCCAGTCCGCAGGCGGCTACGGCTGCCGCCACATCAATGCCAATCTCTGCAAGGGCTTCCTCCAGCTGGGCAATCACAAGGTCAAAGTCCTGGGGATGTATCTCCACCACAATGGCGGCGTTGCTCCACCTGCCCCCACGGCTGGAAGGGGACATACCGTTTACTACCAGCCCCTCCTGACAGCTTGAGGAAGGCACCACGAGGCCGCCGGGACACATGCAGAATGAGTACACTCCCCGCTCCTCCACCTGGGCTACCAGCCGGTATTCCGCTGCCCCCAGCCGTACCTTCTTTTGGGCTCCGTGGAACTGGATGTTGTCGATGACGTGCCGGGGGTGCTCCACCCGCAGGCCCATGGCAAAGGTCTTTTCCTCCAAGGCTGCGGGCAGCTGACGGGCAAGGAACTGGTACACATCGGTGGCGGAATGCCCAGTGGCAAGGATTACGGCCTCGCCATAAAACTGGCGTGGGCTAGAAGGTGCCTCTCCTGCACTGCCTGGCTGTCCTTCCAGCAACAGGTCCACCGCCTCAACACCCACTACCCGGCGGGAGTTCGCATCAAACAAAAGGCCGGTGCAACGGCAGCCAAAATGCACCTGTCCGCCGCAGCGTAGGATTGTCGTTGTCATGGCCTGGATGACGGAAGGAAGGCGGTCGGTACCGATGTGGGGGTGGGAGTCGGTGAGAATCTGGGAGTCGGCTCCAAAGTGGTGGAAGACCCGGAGGATACCCTCCACATTGCCACGTTTGCCAGAGCGGGTGTAGAGCTTGCCGTCCGAAAAGGTGCCGGCTCCGCCCTCTCCAAAGCAATAGTTTGAGTCGGGGTTTACCTCGTGGCGGGTGCTGACTGCGGCAATGTCCCGCTTCCGCCAGGGAGCGGGGTTCCCTCGCTCCAGCAGGATTGGCCGCACACCTGATTGAATCAGCTTGAGGGCGGCAAAAAGTCCCGCAGGCCCGGAGCCTACCACCACCACCTGCGGCCCATCAGGAGGGCAGGGCTTGTACTCCAGAGGGGCGGGTGGCACCGAGTCGGGCTTGTCTGAACCAGTAAAGACTTGGTAGCGCAGGTGGAATTTTACCCTGCCGTGGCGGGCATCCAAGGACTTTTTCTTCAGTATAAAGCCGTTGATTTCCCGCTGGCTGCATCCCAGGACAGCAGCCAGTTGGCGGCGAACCAATTTTTCCGGCGGGTTTTCCGCATCCTGCGCATCACGCAGGGTGATGGTGGCCTCTGCAATCATGGGCACAGTATAGCAGGCTCAGCATAATTGTAAAAGGGAGGCAAGCCCCATCCTTGACTTTAGCCCCCGCTTTTTATACCATGCAATATATGGAAATTTTGCATCTTGGGCAGGACTTGCTGAGGCAAAAGTCGCTGCCGGTGGAAGAAGTGAACGACGAACTGCGCTCCACCATCCAGGCTATGTTTGACACCATGGAAGAGAGTGGTGGCGTTGGGCTGGCCGCACCGCAGGTGGGAATCTTGCGGCGTTTCTTTGTCGTGGTTGCCGACGACGAGGTGCGCCGGGTTTTTATCAATCCGCAGATTGTGTCCACCTCCCAGGAAATGTGCGACTATGAAGAGGGCTGTCTGAGCATTCCCGACGTGTACGAAAAAATATCCCGGCCAGCAAAAATAACTGTGCAGGCGCTGAACGAGCATGGCCGCCCCTTTGTGCTGGAGGCAGAGGGCTTTTTGGCCCGTGTTATCCAGCATGAGTACGACCATCTGGAGGGCATCCTCTACATCGACCGGGGTGATCCAGGCTTCAAGGAAAAGATTGTGCAGCAATTTGAGCGCAGGGCCGCTCGCAGGGCAGAAAAGGAGGCCGCACGGGCTGCCAAGGCTGCAAAAATTGCTGCGAAGAAGGCACGGAGGGCGGGAGCCTAGTGATTCGGATTCTCTACGCAGGGAGCCCGGAGGCGGCAGCCATTCCGCTGCTGCACCTGGCACGGGCGGCCGCCCATGGAACCGAATTTGTTCTTGTGGGCGTACTGACCAATCCGCCTTCAGCCCAGGGCCGCAGCAAGACGCTGATTCCTACGCCGGTGGCGCAGGCTGCCCGCCAGCTGGAATCGGAGCTTGGTGTTTCCATCCCCGTGCTCACCCCGGAAAAGCTTGATGCAGCCGCCCGTGATGCGGTGGTTGCCCTCAAGCCTGACCTTTTGGTTTGCTTTGCCTACGGAAGGATTTTCGGACCAAGGTTTCTGTCCCTTTTCCCCATGGGCGGGGTCAACCTGCATCCCTCGCTGCTTCCCCTGTATCGGGGCTGTGCCCCCATTCCCGCAGCCATTTTGGACCGGCAGTCACAGACCGGCGTTACCCTGCAGAAGATTGCTCTGGAGATGGACAGCGGCAATATTCTCTCGCAGGTGGTGCTGCCACTGGATGGCACGGAAACCGCCGACTCCCTGCTGCTGAAGGCTGCTGAAATCGGTTCCCGCCAGCTGGAGGAGCTGGTGACTGCGGCGGTCAAGGCTGGAACCCTGCCGGAGGGTGTTCCCCAGGAGGGAGAAAAGGCCACCTACTGCCAGATGCTGCGAAAGGAGGAGGGCTGTATTTGCTGGAGCGACTCCGCCGCCGCCATTGATGCCAGGGTCAGGGCCTTTACTCCCTGGCCGGGAGCCTTTACCTGTGCCCAAGGCAGTACGCTCAAGATTCACCGGACGGCAGTGTATACAGGGGAGCTTCCGCCCCAGATTCGGTCTGACTACCCGGCTCCGCCTGCCCCCGGAACCGTCCTTGGGGTGGACAAGTCGGCGGGAATCCTGGTGCAGACTGGCGACGGGATACTGTGCATCACGAACCTCCAGTGGCAGGCCAAGAAGGCTATGAATTGGAAGGACTTTATGAACGGGAGCGGCAGTCTCGTCGGTTGTTGTTGTACTCAATTCATTACTGAACCAAGCTAACGAAAGGACAAGAGGCCATGAAAGAGCAAAAAAAGATACGTGCAAAACTGAGGATTCCCATTCAGCCTGACTCAGACGACGGGCAGATTACCACTAGGGGAATTTTCTTCCTCTGCCTCACCGCAATCATGGTGATGATGGCTGTAGCCATCTTTGTCTTCTTTCTGTGGGTCAGGGGACAAGAGGAGGTGCTGGTTCCCGATGTCACCGGCTTGCCGCTGGAGGAGGGCCTGCTGGAAATGCAGGTGCGGGAGCTGTATCCCAAAATCCAGCTGCGATATTCCAGCGACCCCGGCGACAAGGGGGTCATTCTGGAGCAGAATCCCGTGCCGGGCACCATTGTCAAGGCCACCCGCCGCATCAACCTGGTGGTGAGCCGTGGAGCGGTGCTGAATCAGGTTGCGGACTATACGGGCATGACGCTGGATGACCTGCAAATCGAGCTTCAGACCCTTTTTGCCAGCAGCCGACTCCTTGTCACTGTGGGAGACATCCTCTACAAGGCTGACGGGTCGAAGGCGGGAACCATCCTGGCCCAAAATCCCCCTCCCGGCACGGAGATTTCCCAAGCGGTGGAGCTGGACCTAGTGGTAAGCCGTGGCCCCAACTATGAGCAGACCCCTGTTCCCGACCTTGTGGGCATGGCGGTTGCGGAAATTCTTGCCCAGATGAGCCGTAGCAAGATTGCCTTTGACTTTACCGCCCGTCCCGCCACGGAGGAGGAGCTTGCTGGTAGCAAGGCGGGGACCATCGTGTCACAAGCCTCAGCCGGGGAATCCATCCCCAACTATGGCAGACTGGCGGCAGAGTTTGCCTTTCCGTCCCAGCCAGTGGATGGCAACAGCTACGGCATCTTCAGCGTCGAGCTGCCGGCCTATCCCTATGCCCTGAACATGCAGGTGCAGGTCGTCACCCCTGACGGCCAGCAGAGCACCCTCACCAGCTTTGCACATCCTGGTGGTCAACTGACCGTGCCCTACGCCCTGCCCAAGGGAAGCCAGCTGGTCCTGCTGGTGGAGGGACAGGAAACGGCCAGGGCTCAGGTGCAGTGACACAGGATGACCAGGGATGCGGGGAGGCAACCTGCATCCTCCGCACCCCAATCGGCCCCCTGAAGATTGTTGAGTCGGGGGGCTTTGTTGTGGAGGTGGGGTTGGTTTCTGCCATGCCTGGTGGAGCGGAGCCGCTCGCCTGCCAATTCATGCCACCGGAATCTCCCCTGCTGCTGGAAGCCAGTCGCCAGCTTGACGAGTATTTTGCCTGCCAGCGGAAATCCTTCCAGCTGCCCATAAAACAGACGGGAACACCCTTTCAGCAAGCCGTGTGGCAGGCATTGCAAGCCATTCCCTACGGCCAGACCCGTAGCTACAGGGACATTGCCGTCTCCGTCGGAAAGCCAAATGCCATGCGTGCGGTGGGACAGGCCAACAACCGCAACAAGATTTTGATTTTAGTGCCCTGCCACCGGGTTATCCAGAAGGACGGCGGCCTAGGTGGGTTTGGCTGCGGAGTGGAGGCAAAGCGGCTGCTGTTACAGCTGGAGGAAAGGGTTTAGGCGGCAAGCGGATCGAGGAGAGGAAAGTCAAGAGTGCCGGTTCAGCGGGCGAGGAAGGTGCAGCTGAGGGAAAGATAGATGCTGAGGGAGTCATAAGCGGGAGTGGAGGTGGAGTCTCTGGAGGGGGCGGGATTTGTGCCGATGGTGCTGGAGACGGTCTTTCCAGAGAAGGCCCGCAAATATTCTACTCCCAGGGAAAAGTGCAACGAATACAGTTGCAACCCTAGCTCCAGCCAGCAGCCGGGCCCGCCGTGCATGTAGTCATTGAACTGACGCAGGCGGACAAAGTGGGAGTCCACGGCGTTTACCCACAGATAGGGAATGATTCCCGCCTCCACCGTCAATGGAAAGTGTGTATTGAACCGGGCAAACAGGCCCACCGATGGCATGAAGAAGTCCAGCTGGTACTGCAGCACCCTTCCATTTACCTTCTCCTGCGGCTCGTTCCCTGTCCAGAATCCTGCCACCGGGTACTGGAGGTAGCCGTCCTGCCCGCTCATAGTCTGCCTGCGGTAGCTGAATCCCAGCTGGGGGCGCAGCAGGCACACCGGAAGCTCAACATTGTAGCCTGCCGCCACCGTAACGCCGAGGCGGTTGTCCAGACGCAGGTGGTGCTGGGAGTAGTGGGTCACGTTCGAGGTTCCCGGCTGAAAGTCCCAGTCCTCCACCGTCCCCAGGTCAAGGGGAATGCCCGCCTCTGTGGAAAGCAGAAACCACCAGTCTTCAGGCTGCGCCTGGAAGGTGATGGCCACCACGGGAAAAAGATGCCCCCAGTCCAGGCGGCTCAGGGTTCCCTCCTCCTTCAAGATGTGCTGCCGGATGGTCTGGAAATGCAGGGCGGTCTCCATGTCCAGAAAGAAGACGCTGCCGTCCGAGGAAACTGAGGGCGGCAGGGGCCAGCTGGGCCACTGGGGAGTGGCCGGCTGGGAAAATGCCTCTTGATGCAGCAGGACTCCCCCGCACAGCAGGATTCCCACCAGCCGCCGGAAATCCACCATCCTCATCTGACGGGAATTCCCTGTATGTATAGGTTGTAGTTGCCCACGGCCCTGTTCTCCTCCCAGATGCCCCAGCAGAACCCACCAATCATGCCAACCGTAGCTATGGTCTCCACAATGGGCATGGCAATACCCATTGCCTCGGCGCCGGGCCAGCTGTCCTCGTAGATGCCACCGGCTATAACAGCGGCGCACCACACACCGAGCCAAGCCCACCCCGTCCCCCATGCTATCTTTGAGTTCCGCAACACCTTATCGTTTCCGGGAACCTCCAGCAGAATGTTCTCCAGCTGGCTCCGGCTCACCTTGGTTCCGTCCAGAAACCTATAGTTGGAGCCGCCCCACTCACTGTAATACCTGTTCCGTAGCGGCGTTCCCTCCACTTCTGGCGGAATCGGGTCGGGGGCAGAAGCACAGGAAGAAAGGACGAGCAGGACAGAGAGACAAGCAAAATGGGAAAAAAATCGTTTCATCAAAGGACCTCCTGATATGTTATACAAAATGGCAAACAGCTAAAATGTATTGTCTGCCGGAAATCCCTGTCCTCATTTGACGGGAATTCCCTGGATGTACAGGTTGTAGTTGTCCACAGCCTTCTGCCGCAAGGTTCTGGCCATATCGGAGGTAAGAAGGCTTCCCCATAGTGCGGCAAAACCTGTCCAGTAGGTAGTGGTCAACACTGTGTCGGTATGAGGAAAGTCCCCTCCGCCAATCTGATAGGTTGCGTTGGTGGCGTAGCTTGCCACCAGCAGCCCCAGCATTGCCCAGCTCACTCCGCTCATTATCCTAGAGTTGCAGATGACAGCCTCGTTCTGGGGAACATTCAGAAGCAGCTGGTTCAGCTGTCCCTTGGACAACTTCTGACCGTCTGCCAGCTGGAAGCCGTCATGGAGCCAGGTTCCCCTGTTCACAATCATCTGGGAGTCCACGTCGGCAGGGAGCGGCTGGGGCTCCACCCTGCTGGAGGCACAGGAAATCAGGGAAAGGGAACAGAGCACAAAACAAAATAGCCCAAGGATTCGCTTCATGTAAACTCCTTTAATTTTGGTCATCTCTTTTGCCAAGCTCCTTCAATGCGCCCTTTGCGGAGGATAGCTTGTCGTCCTCCGCAAAAATGTCAATGGATACGCTTCCCTTGTGTCCAATGCTTCCCTCCAGGCTGCCGCTGTACCCTTCGTAAATCTTCCCCTCATGCTCCACCTCAAAGTAAAAACCGTCAGGAAAATTGGAAAAATGCAAGGTGGTACTCGTGCCAGCCGGAATCACTAGCGGAAGGTTCTCTTTTGGTTCCGCCGTGCCGACAGAAACCAGCCGGATGTCGCTGCCAGTGGAATTGGATACCGTGGCCACAAGCCCGCCATCCGTACATCCGAAAAAGAGCGCCACCAGCAGTGCAAGCGCACCAATGCAAAACGATGCTTTTTTCATCACTTCCTCCTTAAAAAAATATGCTTCTGCTGTATCTCAATTGTTTACCTAAAAATATAATTTGTCAACGTAAATTTAGATACATCCCCAATTTGTTATATATTTTTAATATTTCAGTTTAGAATGCCAAATCATATTCTGTCATCGTATATTGGCAGAGGGTGCCTGCCCCCACAGGTGGAATCTTGGAAGCAGGATTTCACAACGAGTCATTTTCAGGATTTGCCACTATTAGGGCTGCCCCCGTGTTTGGAGGATACATTAAATGTGAATTTATTCACATTTTTTCGATTTTTTTGGGAAAATTGCTGCATAATCTCAGAAAATCAGCAAATTTTCCACAAATTTCCCTTGCCACACCAGCGACAATTCGGTATAATTTTATCATAATTAGTGAAATATTTCACAGGTTATATCTTCCGTCTTGGGCGGAAATCAGGGGGAGCTTATGGCTAGCCTTTCAGAGCCTTCCAGAAAACGACTGCTCAGCCTGCTGCTGCTGTTGCGACAACAGAGGGGCGATGGCTTTGCAGAGGAAGCCGCCATCACCTCCCGCCACATCGCCCGGCTCACTGGCTGGACGGATGCCACCATCAGGCGGGACGTCAGCCAGCTGGGTATCCGTTGCGGAGCCGCCAAGGGCTACCCCATCCGGGAATTGCAGGCGGCCATAGAGCGGATTTTTGGAGCTGCCACGCAGGGCCAGGCCAGGCACCGCTGCTGCATCCTGGGACTTGGGAAAATCGGGGCGGCACTGCTGGACGACAGCGAGCTGGAGGCGGCGGGATTCCAGCTGGTGGCGGGCTTTGACGAAAGCGTCAACCGGGTGGAGTTGCTGGAGGCAAGCTTTCCCCTCTACCCCGCCTCACGGCTGGAGCAGGTAATCCGTCAGGAGGCAATCGTCTTTGCCCTGCTGACAGTGCCGGATGCGGTTGCCGCCGCCTACGGGAAGCGTCTGGCCCAGGCGGGCATCCGGGGCATTGTGAACTACACCAACGTGCTGCTGACGGTGCCGCCCCAGGTGCGGGTGGAAAATGTGTCTGCAATCCATTCCCTGCGCCAACTGGCGGCGGGGAGTCTCTTACAGAATGAATAGAATGGGACGGCAAAGGTCATCCCGAAGGAGTTTTTTATGAGTCGTGTATACAATTTTTCCGCAGGCCCTTCCTGCCTGCCAGAGTCTGTCCTGCAGGAGGCTGCAGCCGAGATGCTGGACTACCAGGGCTCCGGCCAGTCCGTCATGGAGATGAGCCATCGCTCCAAGAACTACGAGCCCATCATCCAGGATGCCGAGGCACGGGTTCGCAGGCTGATGAGCATTCCTGACAACTACTCCGTCCTCTTCCTGCAGGGCGGGGCCAGCACCCAGTTTGCCATGATTCCCATGAACCTGAAAAAGCTGGGCAAGGCCGCCTACGTGGACACCGGCATCTGGTCCGACAAGGCCATCAAGGAGGCCAAGAAGTACCTGACAGTGGATGTCATCGCCTCCTCCAAGGACCATGGCTACACCTTCATCCCCGAAGTCAAGCGGATTGAGGGGGACTACGACTACGGCTACATCACATTGAACAACACCATCGTGGGCACCAAGTGGGCCACACTGCCTGAAATGGGCAAGCGCTCCGACGGTACCGACATTCCGCTGGTGGCGGACGCCTCCAGCTGCATCCTGAGCGAGCCGGTGGACATCAGCAGGTTCGGCATCTTCTTTGCCGGAGCACAAAAGAATCTGGCCCCCGCCGGAGTGACGCTGGTCATCATCCGCAAGGACCTCATCACGGAGTTCCCCGCACCGCTCACGCCCACCATGCTGGTCTACAAGACCCACGCCGACAGCGATTCCATGTACAACACCCCGCCCTGCTACACCATCTACCTCATGGGCAAGGTTTTGGCCTGGATTGAGGCTAACGGCGGAGCGCAGGGAATGCTCAAGCGGAACCAGGAGAAGGCAGACCTGTTCTACAGCTACCTCGACAGCAGCGACTTCTACAAGAGTCCTGTGGAAAAGAACAGTCGCTCCCTGATGAACATCCCCTTTGTGACACGGGAGACTGACCCAGACAAGGTGGCCGCCCTGAACAAGAGGTTCGTGGCTGAGGCCTCCGCCGCCGGACTGGTGAATCTGGCGGGCCATCGTCTGGTGGGTGGAATGCGGGCCTCCATCTACAACGCCATGTCAATTGAGGGAGTAAAGGCCCTCATTGCCTTTATGGACAAGTTTGCGGCCGAAAACAGGTAGGACAGCCAGAACCGGCACGTGCCACCGCAACAAAGCCTGCCGAGGAGGATGATTCTTCGGTGTAATCCATCTTTTAGGAGTAGCTATGTACAAGATTCAGACATTGAACAAGATTTCCGCCCAGGGGCTGGCCCAGCTGCCCCGCGACGACTACGAGGTGGCCTCCGAGCTGCTGACTCCCGACGCCATCCTAGTCCGTTCTGCCGACATGCACAGCATGGAGCTTCCTGACTCGGTGAAGGCCATTGCCCGTGCGGGAGCCGGCACCAACAACATCCCCATTCCCGCCATGACAGAGCGGGGAATCGTGGTGTTCAACACACCAGGAGCCAACGCCAACGCCGTGCGGGAGCTGGTGCTTTTGGGCCTGCTTTTGGCCAGCCGCCCCGTCATCCAGGCCGCAGAGTGGGTGCAGGGTCTTGCAGGCAAGGGCAGTGAGATTCCAGACCTGGCGGAAAAGGGCAAGTCCCAGTTCGTTGGCCCGGAGATTCGTGGCAAGACCCTGGGTGTCATCGGTCTGGGAGCCATTGGTGCAATGGTGGCCAACAGTGCCTCCGATTTGGGCATGGAGGTCATCGGCTACGACCCCTTCATCTCTGTGGATGCCGCCTGGTCCTTGAGCCGCTCCGTGGCAAAGGCCGAGACCCTGGACACCATCCTCACCAGGGCCGACTACATCACCATCCACGTGCCCCAAACCCCTGAGACCAAGGGTCTCATCAATGCCGACCGCATCAAGGCCATGAAGAAGGGCGTGCGAATCGTCAACCTGGCCCGTGGCGGCTTGGTGGTGAACGCCGACATTTTGGAGGGAATCAAGTCCGGCAAGCTTGACTGCTTTGTCACCGACTTTGCCGACGAGGAGCTTTTGGGCAACGACAAGGTTATCTGCCTGCCCCATCTGGGAGCCTCCACCCCGGAGGCGGAGGAAAACTGCGCACTGATGGCTGTGCGGCAGCTGCGGGACTTCCTGGAGACCGGAACCATCATCAACTCCGTAAATTTCCCCAAGTGCAGGCTGGAGGAGCCCATCCCCGCTGGCGGAACACGGCTGTGCGTCGCCCACAAGAACATCCCCAACATGGTGGGCCAGATTACCACCGCCCTGGCAGAGTCCAGCCTGAACATCTCCGGCATGACAAACCAGAGCCGTGGCGACGTGGCCTACACCGTCATCGACGTGGACACCCCCGTGGACGGTGCCTCCATGTACAAGCTGGGAGCCATCAAGGGGCTCATCGGCGTGCGTCCCATCGCTGGCTAGCAGGGCTGCCACCCGGTGACAACTGGCGAGAACAAGCGAAAAGGCCGAGGCTCCAGCCCCGGCCTTTTTTGTTGGGGGGAGCAGTTCCTCCGAAACTCAAAACTCCTGGACAAACAAGCTGTTGTGACTTACTTTAAATACAAACAACTTATATTAAGTCGCCGGAGGCATAAGCATGATGAACGTCAGTGTACGCATGGTACAGCACCAGCTACCGGGACGAAACTACCCGCAACCTTGGAATCCGCCAAGGTAAGAAAACCCAACGACAGTCTGAAAATATTGCCAAGGAGTAACTGGACCTATGACGATAGGGCTTGCCGGCGACGATGGATTCAAATGTTGGCGGGACTTCGATAATGATTACGGGGCCGAGTGGCAGAGCTAATTGGTTTGTTGCACCCAAAGAAGGGGCCTCCTTATGGAGAGCCCCTTCTTTGGGTTAGTTTGCTTGGGCCTGAATCAGGTCCAAAATCTGGCGGGCATTCTTCTTGCCGAAGGAGGACTCGCCTCCGTTGATAATCATGCAGGGCACGCTCATCACCTGGTACTTGTCCCGCAGGTCCGGGAAGTGGTTCAGGTCGTAGACCTCCGCCGAGACATTGCTGTTCAGGGAGGCAATGCGCTGGGCGGCCACCACCAGGTCGGGGCACATGGTGCAGGACAGTGACACCAGAATCTTGATGTCCACCGGCTTTGCAATGGTCTGGGCATCGGACATGACGTCAGAATCCAGCTGCTGTCCGGGGCCTGCAGCGTTGTAGAGACCCAGCACAAAGCTGGTGAACTCGGGGCCGCCGGGCACTCCATGGAAGGCCAAGCCGGTCCAGCTGCCGTCTCCCCGGCAAATACGGACGCAGGGCTTGTGTTGGTCGCCGCCGGAAGCCGTCACCCGAACCTCCAGCTTTGAGGTGAGCTTGGCCAGCTCCTCCATGTAGTTCTCCAGTTCCTGGGAAACGGGGCGGTCGTCCAGCTGCAGCTCCAGAATCAGGGGATTCTCCATCTTGGAGAACACCGTATTCAGCTGGGTCAGCATGTCGGGGGTGAACAGGTCGCTGCTCTGGTTGCCGTCTGCTTCCTGGGCTCCGCTGTCCTGGGAAGCTGGCTGGCTTGCAGCTGCCCCCTGTGGCTGCTCCGGCTTGATGCCAGTCTTCCGCTGCATGGCGGCAGCATATTTTTCCAGCTCGGTGGCGGCAATGGCGCCATCACCTACGGCGGTGACAACCTGGCGCAGGCTCTTGATGCGGACATCTCCTGCGGCATAGAGCCCCGGCACATTGGTTTGCATATTTTCGTTGGTAATAACGTAGCCTTGTTCATTTAAGTCTGCAAGACCTTGAAGCAATTCTGTGGCAGGCTCATATCCGGCGAACACAAAGACACCGAGGTTGTCTCCCGCCTCGGCCTTGTACTCCGTCACCTCGCCAGTCTTGTTGTTGCGGTAGCGGATGGCACGGAGGACAGAATCTCCGGTGACCTCATCCACCTCGGTGTTGGTGAGTACGGTAATCTTCTGGTGGTTTCGCGCCTCGTCTGCAACGGACTTGGCACAGGCAAAGTCGTCCTTGCGGATGAGGATGGTGACGTGGCGGGCATACTTGGTGAGGAATACGGCCTCCTCAGCGGCGGCAAAGCCTCCACCAATGACAAAGACCTCCTTCCCGGTAAAGAACTCACCGTCGCAGGTGGCACAGTAGGCCACGCCATGACCCTTGAATTCGGCCTCGCCCTTGAATCCAATCATGCGTGGACGAGCTCCGGTGGACAAAAGAATGCCGAAGCACTTGAGCTCTCCCCTAGTGGTGTGGACGCTCTTTACATCGCCCGCCACAGAAATCCGCTCCACTTCGGCCAGCATGAATTCGGCACCAAAATTCTGTGCCTGCTTTCGCATTGTTTCGGTCAGGGCAGCACCGCTGGTATGTTCCACTCCGGGGTAGTTTACCACTTCGTGTGTAATGGTAATCTGCCCGCCAAAGTTCTCCTTCTCTACAACAAGAACCCTGTATCTGGCGCGGGCCAAATACAGGGCTGTTGTGAGACCAGCAGGACCGCCACCGATAACAACTACATCGTAGATTGTATCGTTGCGGCCGCTCATAATTACAGGGCTCCTACCAAGTCCAGGCTGGGCTTCAGTGTCTCGGCACCGGGCTGCCACTTGGCGGGGCAAACCTGGTCGCCGTTCTTGGCAACGAACTGGCTGGCCTGCACCTTGCGCAGCAGCTCCTCGGCATTGCGTCCAACGTTGCCGGCGTTCACCTCGTAGGCAACAATCTTTCCCTCGGGGTTCAGAACGAAGGTTCCCCGCTCAGCCAGGCCGTTGCCCTCAATGTAAACCTCAAAGTCCTTGGCAAGCACGTGGGTGGGGTCGGCGAGCATGGTATACTCGATGGCCTTGATGGTCTTGGAGGTGTCGGCCCAAGCCTTGTGTACAAAGTGGGTGTCGGTGGAGACAGAATACACCTCGCAGCCAATCTTCTGGAACTCGGCGTACTTGTTCTGCAGGTCCTCCAGCTCAGTGGGACACACGAAGGTGAAGTCAGCAGGATAGAAGAAGAATACGGACCACTTGCCCAGAATGTCCTTCTTGGAAACAGTCTTGAAGGCACCCTTCTGGTAAGACTCTACGGTGAACTCGCCGATTTCCTTGTTAATCAATGACATAGCAAAACTCCTTGAAAAAATATCAGCTACACAAGTTAGCTTATGCAACTGCTTTGTAGATAATACAAATTTGTAATACATCTGTCAATTGATAAAGCATGGAATTCCCTGCTGAGGGCAAGATTGCAGAAAGCTGGTTCTAGCGTTATCATTTGCACTATGAATGAATTCAGAAGAATCAAGCCAGAGGAGCTTTCAGTGAATGCCTTTTCTACCATTGGAAAGGATTGGTTGCTGGTTACCGCAGAGGTTGACGATAGGGTGAACACCATGACTGCATCGTGGGGTGGTTTTGGTGTGATGTGGCATAAGGACGTGGCCTTCATCTTTATCCGCCCGCAGCGCTACACCAAGGAGTTTGTGGATGGTTCAAGTGGACTTTCTCTCTGTGTGCTGGAGGACGGGTTTCGCAGGGAGCTGAGTTACTTGGGCACTGTTTCTGGCCGTGACGAGCCAAAGATTGCGAAGGCCGGTCTTGTTGTGTGCCATGAGGATGGAGTTCCTTATTTCGAGCAGTCTCGCCTCGTGCTGATATGCCGCAAGTTGTTTTCCCAGCAACTGGATCCCAGGTGTTTTGTGGACAAAGAGCTTGACCAGAAGATTTATCCCGACAAAGATTATCATTTCATGTATGTTTGCGAGGTGGAAAGGGTTTTGGTGAGGTAACGTGTCATCGAGGTGGGCTTCTTGTTGGAGTCTGCGTTCTTGGGTTTCTCCACAGCAAGCTCCAAGAAAGCAATTTTGATGAAATGACCCTGTCGTTTGGGGCTTGTTTTGTGCATGGCAATTTCATGTCCCTCGTCGAAAGGTGGTGTGGCGGCATTTGTATTGTGGGGTATCGATATTTTTTTCCGAAATCAACACATATTTAGAAATTTTTGTTTTTTTCTCCTTGCTTTTTTGGAGAAGCAGTGTTAAAGTAGAGAAAGTACATTATTCATAGCGAACATCTTAGAGCGGATCGCAGATACAGGAGGTACGAAGATATGAATATTCTTGTTTGTATCAAACAAGTTCCGGACACGACAGAAATCAAGATTGATCCGGTAAAGAACACCCTTATTCGTGAAGGTGTGCCTAGCATTGTCAATCCTTTTGACACCTATGCATTGGAGGCGGCTGCACGTATCAAGGATGCTGACCCCAATGCCAAGATTGTGGTTGTCACCATGGGACCTCCCCAGGCTGAAAAGGCATTGAGGGAGTGTCTTGCCATTGCTGCCGACAAGGCTTACTTGGTTACTGACCGCAAGTTCGGTGGTTCTGACACCATTGCCACTAGCTATGTCCTCAAGATGACTGTAAAGAAGCTGGAGGAGTTGGAAGGCAAGTTTGATGCAATTTTCTGCGGAAAGCAGGCTATCGATGGTGATACTGGACAGGTTGGCCCGGAGCTTGCTGAGTGGCTGGACGTTCCCCAGGTCACAAACTGCTGGGAGGTTGAGGTTGCTGGTGACACGCTGAAGGTAAAGAAGCAGACTGACGATGGATTTGAGATTGTCGGTACAAAGATGCCTTGTCTCATTACCTATACACAGCCCTCATGGGAAGTTCGCTATCCTAACATCAAGCGTAAGCTTGCCGCAAACAAGGCCGAGATTCCTAACATTTCTGTTGCAGATTTGGCCGGGATTGAGGAAGTTCGTCTCGGACTCAATGGTTCTCCCACTAAGGTTAAGAAGAGTTTTGTTCCTCCGAAGCGGGAAGGTGGAATTAAGATTGAGAAAGATACACCGGAAGAAGGTGCAAAAGAGTTGTTCAAGATGCTGAACGATAACAGCATTATCTAAAGGAAGGGGAGAAGAGAGTATGAAATGCAATAAGACCAACGATCTTTGGGTAATTGTTGAGACAAATGAGGATGGTTCCGCAAAGAATGTGGGCTTGGAGTTGTTGACTCCTGGTAGGATGATGGCCCAGAAGCAGGGTGGAAAGCTAGTTGCCCTTGTCATTGGTTATAATGTTGATGCTGCTGTCAAGGCTGTGCAGGAGCATGGTGCTGACCAGATTGTTGTTGTTGACGATGAGGTGTATAAGAAGTATACTACGGATGCTTATACCATCGCCGTTTGTGAGCTGATGAAGAAGTATCAGCCTTTGAGTGCGATGCTGGGCGCTACCAATAATGGACGTGACTTAGGCCCCCGTGTAAATGCTCGTCTGGATACTGGTCTTGTGGCTGACTGTACTGCGCTTGACGTTGATCAGCTTGAGGATGGTTCTACCATCGTGGCATGGACACGCCCTGCCTTTGGTGGAAACCTGATGGCCACCATCAAGTGCCCTGATCACACTCCCCAGATGGGTACTGTTCGTCCTGGTGTGTTCAAGAGGGAACTTGTCGGAGGCAATGCTGAGATTATCCGTGAGGAAGTAAAGGTTTCTCCAGACCAGATTCGTACCCAGGTTCTGGAGGTGCTGGCTGATATGTCTGCCGACAAGGTTGACTTGGAGGGAGCTGAAATCATCGTTTCCGGTGGACGTGGTGTTGGTGGCCCGGATGGATTCAACATCATCCGTGAGTTGGCAAAGGAGTTGAAGGCTGAGGTTGGTTCTTCCCGTGCGGCAGTTGACGCAGGCTGGATTCCTTATGCACACCAGGTCGGACAGACTGGAAAGACTGTTTCTCCCAAGCTCTATATCGCTTGTGGTATTTCTGGCGCAATCCAGCACTTGGCTGGTATCAGTGGGGCTGACTGCGTTGTTGCGGTCAACAAGGATCCCGAGGCTCCCATCTTCAACCGTGCTGACTACGGTGTTGTTGGAAACCTCTTCGATGTGTTGCCTGTTCTGATTGAGGAAATCAAGAAGGCACGTGGCTAATTGGTTATATATTCCCCTGCATTGGGTGGGGGAATAAAAATAAATTTCCATAAGGAGGAAAGAGAATGAATTTTAAATTCACAGAGGATGAGCAGAGTATTGTTGACATGATTTCTCAGTATGCTGCAGAAAAGGTTGCTCCTCGTGCACATGACGTGGACGAGAAGGAAGAGTTCCCCGTTGAAACATGGAAGGAACTTGCAGACATGGGTATGTTTGGTATCGCTTTCGATACAGCATACGAAGGACAGGGAATGTCATTCCTTACTTATGCTGTAGTGTGTGAGAAACTGGCAGAGGTCTGTGGTACCACTTCTGTTATGGTTGCTGCTCATACTTCACTTTGTGCTTGGCCCATTAGCTACTATGGAACTGAGGAACAGAAGAAGAAGTATCTGACAGAGTTGGCTTCTGGAAGAAAGTTGGGAGCCTTCGGTCTTACTGAGCCTAATGCTGGTTCTGATGCTGGTGGAACAGAAACCACTGCTGTTGACAAGGGTGATCACTGGCTGCTGAACGGTTCAAAGATTTTCATCACCAACGCTGGTTATGCAGAAATCTTCGTTATCTTTGCTGCTACAGACAAGTCCAAGGGAACTCGTGGTGGAATTACCGCATTCATCGTAGAGAAGGGTGATGCTGGATTCACTGTTGGTCCCCACGAAAAGAAGATGGGTATCAAGGGTTCTTCCACCTGCCAGCTCTTCTTTGAAGACTGCAAGATTCCCAAGGATCGCTTGCTTGGAACTATCGGAGAGGGATTCAAGGTTGCTATGAAGACCCTTGACGGTGGACGTGTCAGTATCGGTGCTCAGGCTCTGGGTATTGCTCAGGGTGCCATCAACGAGTGTATCAAGTATGTCAAGGAGCGTGTACAGTTCGGCAAGCGTATCAGCCAGTTCCAGAACACACAGTTCGAATTGGCAGATATGCAGACCAAGGTCAACGCTGCTCGCCTCCTGTTGTACAAGGCTGCCCGTTGTAAGGACGAGGACGATCCTGAATTGGGATTCTACTCAGCTCAGGGTAAGTTGTTTGCTTCTGAGGTTGCTTCCGATGTTACCCGCCGCTGTCTCCAGTTGGTTGGTGGTATGGGTTATACCCGGGAGTTCCCCTTCGAGCGCTTTATGCGTGATGCAAAGATCACCGAGATCTACGAGGGAACCTCTGAGGTTCAGAAGATTGTTATCTCTGGCAAGATGGGGATTAACTAATTATCCTTACGGCAAGATAGTGTCTTGACTGATACAGGGCTGTCCTTTGGGCAGCCCTGTTTTTTTTCTTATAGAAAATAGTTGGCTTTGTGAGTGAAAAATGTAGTTTAGTAGTTTGGGGGCAGGTAAAAATTATTTTTTAGGTGGCTTGGGAAGTGGTAGCTTGGAAAGAAGGTGCTGGATGAGCATGATGGTTTTCTTGTCGTGTTGTGGCAGGGAGGAGAGCAAGTCCAGTATCTTCTGTCGGTGGCCTTCTGCTACTTGAACTGTTTTTTCAAAACCTTTTGCCTGCATGATAAATGTATCTAGGTGCACCATGTCATCATCAGTAAGGCTGCCAGTCCGGGCTAGTTCAATTAAATCCTCCACGCCAGCTTTACACAGGGGATTTTTGAGGGTGTAAATGACTGGGAGAGTCAAGATGCCCTCTTGAAAATCGAGGCGTATGGATTTTATATCTCCCATATCATGTAGGCTGAAGTCAAGAAGGTCGTCCCGAATCTGGAACAAATACCCCAAGTGAAGGCCAATGGTTCCCATCAAATCGACAACCTTGTCAGAGCAGCCGCTTTCCATGCCACCAATTCTACAGACGCTAACAAACATGGATACTGTCTTGCCATAAATGTTCTGGTAATATTCATCCTCGGTGACAGAAACCTTGTAACGGCAGGCTGCCTGATTTATCTCACCCTTGCACATGTCTTGGATGGTCTGGGCCAGAAGCATTCCAGAGTCTTGTAGTTTATCACGCAAAATGATGAGTAGGGTTTGACCAAGAATCAAGTCGCCGGCATAAACAGCCATATCCTTGCCATATTTCGCTTGTATTGTAGGTTGTCCTCTCCTTATGTGAGAATCATCAATTATGTCATCATGAATTAAGGATGCCATGTGGATAAATTCCGACAAGGCGCCGAGGCGAAAGATACGGGACTTGCACTGGGTATAATTCGGGCCAAGTTTTGCCATCAAAAGGAGAAGACTCGGACGGACTCCTTTGCCACGACTGTTCATAACATCATCTATGATTTCCCCAACAGTACCTTGGTTCCAATCCTCTGGTAAAAGGCTTTCCATTTCACAAGATACTTGTGCAAGTTCTTCCTTTAATTCGGGTAAAGCATTGAAAAACATGAAATGGAAACTCCTGTCACAACATCATCAGCTTGATTAAGAGTATATGCAAAAGAATAGAAACTGGATAAAACACACCGACACCTGTGGCAACCTGAACCATGTTCCAAACATCCGGGATTTTGGTTGTGCTTAATCGGGGTCCTGTGTATATCGTTACAAACTGTTTTCTCAATTTAACTATCATTGCAATTATTATGGGACTGCCCAAGGTATACCAAAAGAGGCTTACATGGAGCATGGTAAAAATCCACAGGAAGGTAAAACAGGCTGCTACCTTGTGGGCATTTTCTCTGCCTATGACAATAGAAAGTGTCTTGCGCCCGACGGCCTTGTCCCGCTCCATGTCGCAGGTATTATTCACCAGCATAAATTGGGAGACAATCAACATCATGGGAATGCTCTTGTAAAGAATAAACCAGTCTATGGTACCTGTCAGGCTAGTGTATACCCCCAAAGGAATTAGTCCTCCCATTACAAATCCTGCCACTGGCTCCCCGATGGGGAGATAAGAGACGGATGTTTTCCAGCCTGAATAGGTGAGGACAGCGAGGGCTCCAATCCCTCCAATAATCAATGGCTTGACACCAGCTTGATTAATTACATAGATACCCAGCAAACTGCCTATCAAAAGACAGAGAAAGCCCGCCCACAGAACAGGCTTTGGGTTCTGTATCTTATTGAAGGCCAAGGGGGCATCACTGTTGCCATAAATATTCTCTGCTGTGTCATTGCCCTTTATATAATCAAAATAATCGTTTATTAAATTGATGCTTGCATTGAAAAGAACTGGAATCAATATTACTATGGCAACCAGAGGTGCCGACAATGACACCCCGGTTTCCATAGCAAAGAAAACACCAAGAACAGCAGGAGCAAGAGCCGAAAGCCATATCGCCTTTGGTGTACAACAGTCAATAATTATCTGAAGTGTCAATTTTCCCATTACAACCTGCTGTTCTTCTTTCATATGTTCACCCCTTGCGGAATTGGACACCCTTGCCGCCCTGGGGATGCTCCCACTTCTTGACAACCTTTCCACCACTTACGACACGGCAGGTTCCACACTCAAGGCATCCCTCATGGTTGAAGCGGACGGAACCGTCCTCCTCCTCACGATACAGATGTGCAGGACAAGCTAACACAACCTTGCGAATCTCTTCCTTATTGGGATGATTCTTGTCCACATCGATGTGGCTCCAACTCATGTCTGCATTAAATTTGTTAAGACCCAGCTTATCATCAATTGACATTGCCATTACATTGCCCCCATTGCACTCATTCCATCTTTGAGAAGGTTCATCAAACCTACATCCTTGACTGCCGCCATAGCCTTCTTCTTGAACTTGACCGGCTCCTGTCCGTACATGATGAACAGGTCACTCATAATCTTGTCTGCCAAGGCGGGATACTGGGTGAAGATGCGGTGGTTCTCGATGAACTTGGGCATCTTGCGGAAATGCATCATGTCCTTCATAATGAAGCTATTGTCCAAGGCCGTCTTGTACTGGGACAGGGTCTTGGCGCTGTAGTCTCCGGCTTCCTTTGCCTTGATGATGGTCTCGGCTGCCAAGCGTCCAGACTCGATACACAAATCCATACCGCGGATGGTGAATCCAAGGTTCATAACGAATGCAGCTGCGTCACCAGCCACCAGTACATTGTCACGATACAAGGTGGGAATCATGTCATAGCCCCCCTCCGTTACCAGGTGGGCTGCGTACTCAACCACCTCTCCATCTTTGATAAGGGGCTGCACGATGGGATGAGCCTTAAGCCGCTCGACCATGTCACGGGGAGCGATGTCGTTGCGTCCAATTTCTGCGATGGTGGTTACAATGCCTACGGAAAGGCTGTCCTGGTTTGTGTAGATGAATCCACCGCCGATGCTACCGCCAGTGGTATCTCCTGCAAAGAGCCAAGCCACACCATCACCGTCGGCCACGCCAAAGCGGTCGTTGATTTTCTGCTTGCCAATCTTGATGACTTCCTTGACACCGACTGCAACCTGCGTGGGGTGCAACTCCTTCTTCATGCCCAACTGCTGGGCCAGCAAGGAATTCACGCCATCTGCCAAAAGCACTACATCGGCCGTCATCTCGTCACCGCCTGCAATGACACCACAGACCTTGCCGTCCTTTACCAGCACCTCGTCAACACGGATTCCTGTCACGTATTCGGCACCGGCTTCCTCAGCTTTACCGGCGAGCCAAGGATCAAACTCGGCGCGCAGGACAGCATAGGTGGCCTTGCCCTGCTCGCCTAATTTTTCAGCAGCATACTCGAATGTTGTCGCACTGTCGGCAGTCAACATGGAGATGCGCTCCTTGATGATGCGGCGTCCCAAGGGAGCTTCCTTGGCAAAGTCTGGAAAAATCTTTTCCAGACTATGGCTGTACATACGTCCACCGGTGACGTTCTTGCCGCCTATGGTCTCGCTCCGTTCGATGACCAGAACCCCCAGCCCGGCCTTTGCCATCAGGTATGCTGCTGTGTTACCTGCAAGACCGGCACCAACCACGATAACGTCAAAATCGCTCATGATTCCATCCTTTGTTTGTTAGTGTCCAGTTGTCCTGGACACTAACAAATTAAATTAAAATATACTTTCCATCAATAGCTGTGCAAGCCTCCCATCAAAAAAGACACTCCTAAAAGTGTAAATAAGACGCAGGCAAACCCAGCTACCGACAGGTAGCAACCCTTGTGCCCCTTCCAAAAGGGTTTTGAATGCAAATGCATGTACACCGCATAGATAATCCAAGTAATGAGAGCCCAAGTCTCCTTGGGATCCCAACTCCACCAAGCTCCCCACGCCTCCTCTGCCCAAATCGAGCCGGTGATGAGCAGCAGTGTGAGGAAGATGAATCCTACCACCACAGAATTGAACATCAGCCTTTCAAGGAAAAGGCTTCGTTCGGCCTTTTCTGTGGAAAGCCCCCCTGCCGGAACCCTTCTGGGAATTGTAATTATGTAGAACAATGCAATCCCGAAGGCCACAGTAAAAGCACTGTAAGAAACGATGGCGGTCAGCACATGGACAACACGCCAGCGACTCTGCAGGGCGGGCATGAGTGGGGCAATGGCATCGGACAAGCCAAAACTCACGCCAATCAGCGCCGTCGCTACTGCCAAAACAAAGGCTGCAACAACATTAATTTTGACCTTGACAAGCCAGAAGACGGAGAGGGCAAGAAGGACAAAGGAAAAGAACAGTATGAATTCGTAAACACTGTTCACGGGAATCCTTCTTGTTTGGACTGTCCTCACAATCAATTCAGCCAGCATCAACAGGGTGGAACCGCAGGCCAAGGCGACGGTTGCTTTTTGCAGCCAGTCTTTCTTTAGCCAGAGATTCAAAACCATGGCTGTTGTTGCCATGATAGCCAAGGTGAATGCAAAATAGTCAATGTTGTCGGTTAATCTTATCATACATTTGCTCCTTTGGAAAGTCTAAAATTCTATGGATTTAATTATTCTGGCGTTTTCTTTTTGACTGTATCCTTGCTGTCAACGTCGGCTCCGCTCATTCTGAAGGCAGCTTTCCTGTCCCTGCCACCAAGAACATACATCATCAGCAGTCCTAGACAAATAAGCAGGAATCCACAAAAGATTATCGGAATTCCTGGGTCATACTTCATTTGAAGTCCACTATAGTAGCGATAGCCATCAAATGTAATGCTCAGCGGCTCCTGAATGAGGCTTGTCTCTCCCTGTGCCAGGGTGTCGATGGCCACCGGCTCATCTCCTTCCTGCAGCACCCAGACAATGTGTGGATTGTCGGCACGATGGCTTCGTATCTGGGCAATGCCTTGCTCCTCATCGTAGTCTGGATAGAATGCAATGCCCAGGATGGTGTTTCCCTCCGGGCTTTCGTTCATGACAATCCAGTCCTCGTCCTTGATTTTCAACTGGGTGCTGGCCTGACCTGTGCTCAATGTCACCAGGATTTCCCAGCCGAAGGACTGCTGCATGATGGAGACACCGTTGTATTTCACAGGGGAATTCACTTGGATTTCCATGGGGACAGGCTCCAGCTTCGGTCTGTGCACTGTGACGAAACTTCTGTATTGCTTGGGAGAGATGTTGTCCTCGTAATAGTCCACGGAAAAATCATTGAGGGTGAGGGCAAAGCCTCCATCTTTCCCCGCAACAGTGACGGTCTCTCCCACAGGAATCTCATAGTATATTTCGTGTTTTGAAACAAGACTCAGAGCCACTCCAACCAAGAGAATGCAGAGTCCCAGGTGCAGAATGGGTGAACCCCAGATTCCCACGGAGGCTCCGCTTTTTCTTGTCCGCTTGACGGCAATCTCAATGCGTCCGTAGGTGCAGACAAACAGGTTTATGGCAAAGGCAATGCCAAGGATAAAGAACAAGGGGGAGGAAAACACGTGGTCGAACCCCAAAAAGGTGATGATGGATTTTCCGATTGCCCCGAATTGACTGGTGTAGTGGCTGTCATCCAGTTTTTGGGGAATCACCGTGGCAATGACGCACAAGACGGCGATAATCGCCATGAGGATGATAGCCAGCCGAATGGAAGATAAAAAACGAATGATCCTGTTCTTGCTCATATTTCGTAATTGAAAATGAGGCCAGCCAGGAACGACCGGCCCCATAATTTGCTTAACTCCTACAAGTTGATTATGTTAGCGCAGCTTGTTGCTGGGCACGTTCTTGTAGTCCAGGTACTCGTTCTCGCCGTTGAGCGTGTTCAGGAACAATACAATCTTCTCAACGGTCTCGTCGCTGGGATTTGCGGTAGGTGTGTTGAAGCGGAACATGGTCCGCACCGCATCCTCAAGAGTGACGTGGGTTCCATCGTGCATCCAGGGACCGGTGAGGGCTACGTTGCGCAGGTTCGGCACCTTGTACTTGTAGCGGTCGTCTTCCAGCCCGGTGAAGCCGATCAGTCCCTGGTCGTCACCATTCTGCTCGGTGCCACGCTCCTCAAAGTAGATGGCTGCATCAAGCACAGTTCCCAGCCTCTCGAAGCTCTGGCCACCCATGCTGGCTCCAACGTGGCAGGTGGCGCAGTAGTTCTTCTTGAACAGCTCGTATCCCTGGATTTCCTCGGAGGTGAGGGCAGTCTTGTCTCCCAGCAGATACTTGTCGAAGGGGCTGTTGTTGGTGACCAGCAGGCGCTCGAATTCGGCGATGGCATCGGTGATGCTGTTCTGGGTAATTCCCTCCGCTCCATAGATGCTGGCGAAACGGGCCACCATGGTGCTGTCCTTGGAAAGCTCGGCGACAATGTCGTCAAAGCTCTCGTAGCCCATCTCAATCAGATTGACGGGAGGTCCGCCTGCCTGTCCCTGCAGGTCCGGCTCACGGCCGTTCCAGAACTGCTGCACATTGAACACGGCGTTGTACACGGAGGGAGCGCTGATTCCACCCATCTGGCTGCCCACGCCACGGGCATGGGGCGAACTGTCCTGTCCCACGTTGTCAAGTGCGTGGCAGGATGCGCAGGAAATGGTGCTGTCGATAGAAAGCCGTGTGTCATGGAACAGGTCCAGTCCCAGCATGGCCTTCTGGTGGTTCACATTGAACATGGCGGGGTCAGGCAGCGGCATGACAGGCTCGCTGATGAATGCATCATTCATAGCCATGTTGTACTCGGCGGCAAAGGCTTCCACATGGGCTGTCCGCTTTTCCCTCACCCAGTCGTAGACAATCTGCTGCTCCTTGGCGTTCAGGTCGGCTCCCCAGTGCACGATGGTGTACTGGATGACGGGCATGTCATTGTTCAAGGTGGACTGCTCAATCTTTGCGACATCGGCGATGTTCACGGGCTCGCCGTTGTTGATCTGGTTCACCACCTTCTCCAGGTCGATGGACCGATAGCCGTTGGTCATGTCCTTCTCGAACAATCCAGTGAATCCAGGCAGCTTCTGATACCAGAAGGCATCAGGGTCAGCGGCATGACATTGCAGACAGCCGTTGTTCTCGATTACCTGCACAAACTGGGCGTCAAGCTCGGTGGCGGTGATTCCACGGCCACTGAGCATGATGCCAGCGTACACAGCAACGAATGCTACCAGCGCGACAGGAATGATGATCAGAATTTTCTTGTTTTTCATCATTAGCTCCTCCAAAAAATATTTAAAATGGGGCAGCCCCATCTTATGTGCTGCTTGAACATCGGTACTTGTTTATAATCTATTGCAGTATCGATATATTTTTACATTAAAACAAGAATATGTCAATTATTATTTGTAATAATATTAAATTTACTTTTATTATTATTTTATATTTATTATAACCTGTCTCTAAATTCCGACTCAACCATGATTATTGTGCCTGTACCAGTTTTGAAATATTGGATATTGTCCGATACTCTAAGTATGCGTAAAATTCCCTGTATCACAATGCTTTGCTTTGTTGTGCTCCTTTCCCTTCCATTGATGGCCCAAAACGGCTTGGGACAGGCTGTGGCGATTGGGGGCCGAATGCAGAATCTCTACCAGCTGCCGGACAATCTGCCCAGCCCCGATGAGGCCCACATCCTCCAGAACATCCTTGCGGGGACGGAAAGCGGCCTGTACAAAATCATTGGAAATGACACCCCTGAGCCGCTGTGGAATGAGAGCCGGGTGACGCAGATTGTGGAGACTTACGTTGACGGGCAGCAGGAGTGGTTTTTTGTCACCGGACACGGACTTTTACGCAGTGCTGACCTGCAGACCTTCACCCTGATTGGAGCTGACTCCGGCCTGCCCATGCTTACCTTGAAGGAGTATGTGGACGGCGAGGTGCGGCTGGTACAGCGTGCCAAGGAGATAAAGGACTTGGCAGTCCATCCCCAAAATCATCAGATTCTGGTGGCTACCACTGACAACTCGGTATATTTGAGTCGGGACTATGGCAAGACGTGGAAGAATTTAGGGTTTAGCGCAAAGACTGCGGGAGCAAAGGCCGTGGCGGTGGCAGACATGGCTGTGGGTGGTAAGAGGAAGGCCGACGGAAGTCCCGCAACGGAGCTGACGGTCTTTCTGTCCCACCCGATTTACGGCCTGTCCTACATCCAGCCCGACAAGTCCAAGGCCGGGTGGACGGACATCGTAAAGGGATTTTCCGCCATGCCCACCCAGGGCCAGCCCGACGAGCTGGCGGACATCCTGCCGGTGGTGAGTCTTGACGAAAGGGGCTTCCCGGTGACGGAAATCTATATCTCCCAAACCTTTATGCCCAATATCTTCCGTCTGGACTGGGAGAGGAAGCAGGGAGTAAAGATTTACGAGGGGACGGAGCCTGCCGACACCATCGACGGCCTTGGCTGGACCGGCTCCAATCTGGTGTATACCAGTCCCGGAAGCGTCTCCATGCTCAATCTGTCCAGCGGCCGGAACGTGGGTGTCCCGTCGGACTACAGCTCCTGGCAGCAGTCACTGGCCAAGGTGCCGGAGCCGGTGTACACCGCCTACATCCCCAGGAACCGCAGCGGCTTCAGTACGAGCCTGGTTTTGAATGAGCTGTGGATGCTCAAGCCCCAGAAGGTGTACGCTCCCTACGTGTCGGAGGAGCTGACCCAAATCAAGTCGCTGTATCTGCCGGCAAATCAGGGGCGCACCAAGTCTGGGCAGGATGCCATCATCAAGACCTTGAAGGCGAACAAGCTCAACAGCATTGTCATCGACATGAAGGATGACTACGGGCTTTTACGCTACGACACCCAGGATCCGCTGGTAAAGGAGAAGGGCTATGTGAGTCAGTATGCCGTTGACCTGGAGCAGTTTGTGGAGCGCTTTAAGAGGGAGGACATCTATCTCATCGCCCGAATTGTGGTGTTCAAGGACAAGCATCTGGCCCAATATGACGACAGTAAGTACGCCGTGTGGAACAGCTCCAGCGGCAGCCGCTGGATTGGAACCAAGGGGACGAGGGAGATTACTGACGAGGCTGGCAATGTCACCGGCACGGAAACCCTGTATTACGACGAGCACTGGGTGGACCCCTACTGCCACGAGGTGTGGGAGTACAATGTGGCGGTGGCCCAGGAGCTGATTCGCCGGGGCTTTGACGAAATCCAGTTTGACTACATCCGTTTTCCCACTGATGGGACAAATCTGTGGCGGGCAAGCTACCGCTGGCAGGACCGGGGCATGGACAAGGAGAGCCCTCTGATTTCCTTCCTGTCCTATGCCCGCCAGAACATCCAGGCTCCCATTGGCATCGACATCTATGGGGCCAACGGCTGGTATCGCAGTGGGGCGCGCACTGGTCAGGACGTGGAGCTTTTGTCGGAATATGTGGACGTCATCTGCCCCATGTTCTATCCCAGCCACTTTGAGCAGCCCTTTTTGGCCCATGCCCCCGCCGCAGAGCGTCCCTACCGGATTTACTTCTATGGAACCTACCGCAATTCCGTCATAGCCCGGAACAAGAGTGTGATTCGGCCCTGGGCCCAGGCCTTCTATCTGGGAGTGTCCTACGACAAGCGCTACTATGATGCGAATTATGTCCAGCGCCAGATTTTTGGGGTGCGGGATGCGGCCAACCACGGCTACATGTACTGGAACAATATCGGACGGTATGATGATGTGCGGCCGGATGTGGGCGATGAGGATCCCTATCCCTGGGGCGTTGCCGAGGCGGAGGCTGGTTCCCGCAAGCCGGCCCTGACCGGCACCTTCTCTGACAAGGAGGATGTTCAGGAGGCGGTGGCCGAGGATGCATCGGGCAACCTTTCTGAAAGTCGGATTCAAGGAGAGGGGGCAAGCCCCCAGGCCGCAATGATTGGTGACGGAGCGGCTGGGGCCGACGGAGTATGATGGAGCCTGTCTACGAATGGGGGCTGGAGGCTATCCGCTGGGTTCAGCAGCTCCAGTCCCCGGCACTGACATTTTTGATGCAGTCCATCTCTTTTCTTGGTGATCCAGCCTTCTATTTTGGGCTGGTTCTTCTATTATATTGGTGTGTGGACGGAAGAAGGGGATTCCGGCTGGGAGCTGCCATCATTTTTGCCGGTGCTCTCAATACCGCCATTAAAGAAGTATTGCAGGTTCCCCGCCCTTTTGTGCGAAATCCTTCAGTATTTATCATCGAGGAGTCCGGCTTTTCCACTCCCTCTGGTCATTCCCAAGGCTCTGCTACCTTTTATCCCCTCTTTGCCCGCTATGTAATGGGAAAGAAAAGCTGCGGGGCTGATGGAAGCTGCCACAACAAAAAATGCTCTCCCTGCCTTGTTTTCAAGCTGTTGGTGGCAGGCTTTTTGCCCCTGCTCATTGGCTTTAGCCGCATCTACCTTGGGGTCCACTATCCTAGCGACGTGCTTTTGGGACTGAGCCTGGGATTTTTGACCTCCGTAGGCTTGATTTTGTTTTGGAATCCGGTGGCAGCCCTGGTGAGCAGATGGCGGCCTAGTTTGCAGGTGCTGTTGGCGGCCGTGGTGGTTTTTGCGTTAAATCGTTTTTCTGGAAGTCACACCTCCTTGAATGGAGCCCTGTTCGGCTTTTTGGTGGGACGGATTATGTGGACGAGGAGCGGCAGGTTTTGGGATGCAAGGGGAACTCCTGCCCAGCGGCTGCTCCGCTTTCCCTTGGGCTTGCTGGTAACTGGTGCAAGCTTTCTGATATTTGAAGTGATAAAAAATCTTGTGGGACAGCTGTCTCCTGCAATGGAGCTGGCCATCCTTTTGAAATTCATTCAGTTTGCTGCTGCTGGCTTTGTGGTGGTGTACCTGTGTCCGCTGCTTTTTATCCGATTTGGTATGGCATTTTCTGTAAATGAGCTGAAAGCCGAAGGAGCTGGACAATGAATTCTGCTGGCTACACCCCAGAGGAGCCCATTGCCGCCATTGCCACTGCATTGGCTCCCGCCGCCCTGGGAATTGTCCGCTGTTCCGGCAAGGGTGTCATAGAATTGCTGGCTCCCCTCTTTTCCCGTCCCAAGGCCTTGTTGGAGGCGGAAGGAAACACCATTGTCTATGGCTGGCTCATAGAACCAGCTGCCGGACAGGAGGCTATGGGGCGGCGGATAGACCAGGTGCTGGTGTCCGTCTTCCGCTCTCCCCGCAGCTTTACCGGGGAGGACATGGTGGAAATCAGCTGCCACGGTGGTCCCGGCATGGTGACAGGGATTTTACGCCTGCTCACCAGCCATGGGTTCCGGGCGGCCCTGCCGGGAGAGTTTACCTTCCGCTCCTTTATCAATGGCAAGGCCGACTTGACCCGTGCCGAGGCGGTGCAGGAAATCATCGCTGCCAAGACCGACACCAGCCGTGGGCGGGCTGCAGGAAGGCTGGCAGGTGGCTTGTTTCAGGAGCTGGACGAAATTAAAAGCCTTTTACGGGAAACCTTGGCGGCCCTTGAAGCAGAAATAGAGTATCCAGAGGATGAGGAAGCCATTGCCGATGCCTTTGATAGCAGTCAGCTTGAAGAGGCCCGCCGCCGCCTTGCCTCCCTGTGTGCCTCCTGGTCATGCGAGAGGCTGTATCAGGACGGGGTGAGGGTGGTGCTCTGCGGGCGGACCAATGCGGGAAAGTCCAGCCTCTTCAACACCCTGCTGAAGGAGGACCGCTCCATCGTCTCCGACATCCACGGAACCACCCGGGACTGGATTGAGGGCTGGGTGTCCTTTGGCGGCATTCCCGCCCGCCTCTTTGACACTGCCGGTTTGCGGGAAAGCGACGACGAGGTGGAGCGCCACGGCATCCAGCGCACCCAGGATTTGACGGCGGAGGCAGATTTGATTCTCTACGTGGTGGACTCCACCGTCGGTCTGACAGAGGAGGACAGGGAATTTTTGGAGAATCGCAGGAGGGCGGAAAATTCCTCCGATTGTTGTGGCTGCGATGATAATCGCCCTGATGATAAGCCGACAGCTGAAAGCCCACCACTGGCCTTGGTGCTGAACAAGTGGGACAAGGTGGCCCTCCACAGTCTTTCTGAGTCTGGTATGGATGGCTTGCCTGTGGACACTGTGGTGCGTCTAAGTGCCAGGACTGGTCAGGGAACGGCTCAGCTGGTGGAAGAAATCTGTCGGCTCCTTTTTCGGAACATCAGTCATGCAGGGGCTGGACAGGTGGGTTTGGGAACAGAGCGGCAAAAAGACTGCGCCCAAGCCGCCTTGGAAGCCGTTGTTCACGGGCTGGAGGTAGCTGAGGAGGGCTATACCCTTGATGCTGTGGTACAGGATGTGGAGGAGGCTCTGGAGTCCTTGGGTGAGATTACCGGCGAGGTGACAACAGAGGACATTCTGGACACTGTGTTCAGCAGGTTTTGTCTGGGAAAGTAGGGAAAAACGTTGCTTACTTTTAGGATGCCACACGGATTCGATTTTGCTACGCAAAATCTGGGAACAAGGGAGGAATTCTCACACTTGATACGCAAGGAACCCACCCCGACACAGGAAAACCGTAGGTTTTCCGAAGACCTGTGGCAATTTTTTCAGAAAAATTCCCGGAAATTTGATGTAAGTTCAGACTTGTCCGTCACTACGGTTCCTCTCTTTGGAGGTGGGATTTGGAGGGGCTTCCGAGACGTAGGGCTTGGAGAGGGATAATGTGGAGTTTTTTTCCTAAGGATTTAAAAAAGTGAAGGTCGTTTTTCTCAACGAAGTTTCCAGCGGACTTGAGTAAATCCCCTTGTTCTGAAAACTGCGTATACCATTTTTGTCGATTCGTCTTCAAATTTTTGTTGAAGTTCTTTATAATGGGAAAATGTTGGAGGCTTGGTGAGCCCACATCTCAAAGAATCAGGGGGTTCCCCAATTTCGAAAATGTTTTACTCTATAAAATAGTTGAGGAGACTATATGTCAAGAACAGTTACCTTCGGTGAGATTATGCTGCGGCTCAAGGCTCCGGGTCAGGAGCGCTTCTTCCAGTCCCATGGGCTGGAGGCGACCTTTGGCGGCGGCGAGGCAAATGTTGCCGTTTCCCTGGCCCACCTTGGCTGCGATGTCTCCTACCTTACCGCCGTCCCGGACAATCCCATTGGGCGGGCAGCCTTGGCCCAGCTTCGAGGCTATGGAGTGGACGTGTCCCGCTGCCGAGTGGAAAAGGATGGCCGTCTGGGAATCTATTTTTTGGAAAATGGTGCCTGCGCCCGCCCCTCGGTGGTAGTCTACGACCGGGAGGAAAGCTGCATTTCCCGCTGCGGAGCAGGGAGCTTTGACTGGAAATCCATTTTTTCCGACGTCCTCTGGTTCCACGTGACGGGCATCACTCCCGCCATTTCCCAGGCTGCGGCCGACGCTACACTGGAGGCGGTGCGTGCCGCCCAGGAGTTGGGGCTGAGGGTTTCCGTTGACTTGAATTATAGAAAGAAATTGTGGAAATACGGCAGGTCCGCCCCGGAGGTGATGGGCCAGATTGTGTCCCATTGTCAGGTGGTGATTGCCAACGAGGAGGACATCCAAAAGTCTCTGGGAATTGCCGCCCCCCAGGTGGACGTGGAGTCCGGCCATCTGGAGGAGGAAAGCTACCGCTTGTTGGCCCAGCAGCTTCAAAAAACCTATCCCAATGTGGAGCAGGTGGCCATCACCCTGCGGGAAAGCCATTCTGCCGACAACAACGGCTGGTCTGCCGTCTTCTTGGGAAAAACTGGCTTCCATCGCTCAAGGAAATATCAGATTGCAGACATTGTGGACCGGGTCGGTGGCGGGGATGCCTTTTCCGCCGGTCTCATCTACGGCCTGCAGGAGCTTGAGGACGAAGAGCGGGCCCTGAACTTTGCAGTGGCCGCCTCCTGCCTCAAGCATACCATCCCCGGCGACTTCAATCTTACCAGTAGGGAAGAGGTGCTGGCTTTGATGGAGGGTGGCGGCTCCGGACGGGTGCAGCGGTAGATTGGAGGTTGACGGCGATGACAGAAAAATTTGCAGAAATATACGATGCGATTGGCAAGGCGGGCATCATTCCCGTCATCAAGCTGGAGCGGGTGGAGGATGCCGTTCCCCTGGCTCGTCCCCTGCTGGAGGGTGGGATTCCTGTGGCGGAGGTAACCTTTAGAACCGAGGCCGCCGCCGCTGGCATTGCTGCCATCCGTCGGGAGCTGCCACAGATGCTGGTGGGTGCGGGAACGGTGCTGACCACGGAGCAGGCCGCCGCCGCCATTGGGTCTGGAGCCCAGTTTGTGGTGGCTCCCGGCTCCAACGGCAGGGTTATCGAAGGGGTGCTGGCAGCGGGCATTCCCATGATTCCCGGTGTGGCTACTCCTTCAGAAATAGAGGCCGCCCTGGAGCGTGGCCTGCGGGTGCTGAAGCTCTTTCCCGCCGAGGTGCTGGGCGGCATTGCCATGCTGAAGGCCCTGGCTGGTCCCTATCCCCAGGTTCAATTTGTTCCCACTGGGGGAATTTCCGCATCAAACCTGAAGTCCTACCTCCAGCAAAAAAATGTGCTGGCAGTGGGCGGCAGCTGGATGGTACAATCCGACTTGGATGAAGTGAGGCGGCTGTGCCAAGAGGCATACCGCATTAAAAATACCTGATTATCAAGGAGTTGGCAATCTATGGAAGAGATATTGCAGTTGCTGCAGGACAATGCCCGGCTTTCTGTTGCGGACATTGCCGCCATGACAAAGCGCAGCGAGGACGAGGTGGCAGAAATCATCAGAAAGCTGGAGGCGGACGGCGTGATTCTGAAATATGCCGCCATCGTCAATCCAGACAAGGTGGCGGAATCCAAGGAAAGGGTGCGGGCGGAAATCGAGATTCAGGTGACACCTGAGCGGGAGCATGGCTTTGATGCCATTGCCGACCGAATCTACCGCTATCCCCAGGTCAAGTCCCTCTACCTCATGTCCGGCGGCTACGACCTCAAGGTGGTCATCGAGGGAGAGTCCTTGCAGGAGGTGGCCTTCTTTGTGGCCCGCAAGCTCTCCACCCTCAATGGGGTCAAAAGCACCAAGACCCACTTTATGCTAAAGGTCTACAAGGAAAATGACGTGCTCTATGTGGACGAGAAGAAGGACAGACGACAGGGAGTAACCGCCTGATGAACAGCAGAAGCGACCGTTTTTCACAAAAGATTACTGGGACTCCGCCCTCCGGCATCCGTAAATTCTTCGAGCTGATTCAGGGACGGGACGACATCATCTCGCTGGGGGTGGGCGAGCCAGATTTTTCCACTCCCTGGATTATGCGGGAGGAGGCCTACTACCACCTGGAGCAGGGCCACACCTCCTACACCTCCAACTGGGGCCTGCCGGAGCTGCGTCAGGAAATAGCCCGTTACCTAGAGCGCTATCAGCTCCATTATGACCCCACTGCTGAGGTGCTGATTACCATCGGTGTGTCCGAGGCCATCGACGCGGTGCTGCGGGCCGTGCTGAATCCTGGGGATGAAATCATCATCTGCGAGCCCTGCTACGTGTCCTACCAGCCCCTGGCGGCCCTCTGCGACACAAAGCTAATTCATCTGGACACCTCCGTCAACGGCTTCTATCCCACGGCGGCACAAATCGAGGCTGCCATCACCCCGAAAACAAAGGCGCTGATGCTCTGCTCCCCCAGCAATCCCACGGGCCGCATGATTCCCGCTGCCGAGCTGGAGAAAATCGCCGAGGTAGTAAAGCGACACCAGATTTGGGTGCTTTCCGATGAGGTGTACTGCGAGCTGGTCTATGATGAAAACAAGCACTGCTCCATCGGCTCCTTTCCCGGCATGAAGGACTACACCATCGTCCTCAACGGCTTTTCCAAGGCCTTTGCCATGACCGGCTGGCGAATCGGCTACCTGTGCTGCTCCGCCGAGCTGATGGATCAGGTATTTAAGCTGCACCAGTACAGCACCATCTGTGCCCCCATTATGAGCCAGTACGCCGCCTTGGAGGGCCTGCGGACCGGCTGGGCGGAGGTGGAGCGGATGCGGGTCTCCTACCAGCAGCGGCGGAACCTGATGTACAAGGCCTTTGTGGAGATGGGGCTTGAGGTGGTGGAGCCGGAGGGTGCCTTCTACATCTTCCCCAACATCAGCTCCACCGGTCTTACGGCGGAGGAATTCGCCACCCGCCTGATAGAGGAATACCAGGTGGCCGTTGTCCCCGGCGATGTGTTCGGAGCAGGCGGCACTGGCTACATCCGTTGCTGCTACGCCACAGACATCAACAAGATAAAGCTGGCCGTGGAGCGGATTGCCGCCATGGTGGACAAGCTGAGGGGCTAGTTGCGCAGGCTTTGATGGCTCCTTGGTCTCCCATGCCATGCCCAATGATTCTGAAACTCTTGGCCTTTATATGAAAATTTTGTATACTGCTTGAAAATAACGCAAGAGGTAGAAATGCGTAGACGTGCCCTTATCAGTGTTTTCGTAAAGGATGGTGTGCTGGAGCTAGCCAGCTTTCTGCATAAGAGTGACTGGGAGATTCTTTCCACTGGCGGAACAGCCAAGTATCTGGTGGAGCAGGGAGTGCCTGTCACCGATGTGAGCGCCGTGACCGAGTTTCCGGAATGTCTTGACGGGAGGGTAAAGACCCTGCACCCCAAGGTTCATGCCGGAATCCTTGCCATCCGGGACAAGGCCGCCCACATGGACTCCTTGAGTCAGCTGGGTGTGGCTCCCATCGACCTGGTGTGCGTCAACCTCTATCCCTTCTTTGACAAGGTGCAGGCGGGGCTTTCCTTTGAGGAGACGGTGGAATTCATCGACATCGGCGGTCCCACCATGCTGCGCTCTGCCGCCAAGAACTGGCAGGACGTGCTGGTGCTTACCGACCCTGCCGACTATGCCGATGCCATGGAGGAAATTGCCTCTGGCTCCAAGAATCTGGTGCTGCACCGTCGTCTGGCAGGCAAGGTGTTCAACCTCACCAGTGCCTACGATGCCGCCGTGTGCCGCTTTATGTTCGATGGGCTTGATTCGGCTGTGGCGGAGGATGGGGCCGCCAGCTTTGATCCCCTGCTGCCCCAGTACTATCCCATGTCCTTGGTGAAGGGGCAGTCCCTCCGCTACGGGGAAAACGGCCATCAGCAGGCTGCCCTCTATTTATGGGCAGACCGGAAGGGGGCCTTTGGTGGCATGGAGCAGCTACAGGGCAAGGAGCTTTCCTACAACAACATCCGTGACCTTGATGTGGCCTGGAAGTCGGTCTGTGCCTTCAACCGCTTTGTGCGCCAGGCCTCCAGTGTTTCCGGCACCGACTATTCCCAGTGGGAGGGCCCCATCTGCGGCAAGCTGGCTGACGGCTCCAAGGCCAGTCCCTCCGGCTCCCCCCTGTCCGTGTCCTTTGGTGAGGCCTCCGGCAGCGTTTTTACCGTGGCCCTGAAGCACAACACTCCCTGTGGGGCCGCTCTGGGAGCCTCCGTGCTTGACTCCTACAAGAAGACCTACGACTGCGACCCGGTCTCCATCTTCGGAGGCATTGTGGGATGCAGCGCCGTGGTGGACAAGGCTGCGGCGGAGGAAATGAGTAAGTGCTTTCTGGAGGTGATTGTCGCCCCCGGCTTTACCGACGAGGCCAAGGCTGTCTTTGCCGAAAAGAAGAACCTGCGGCTGGTGGAGGCTGCGATTTCCGCCGACGAGGATTGGGAGTGCATCGCTGTAGACGGCGGCCTTCTGGTGCAGAACCGGGACAATGAGCTGTTCAGCCGCTGGGACATTGTGACCAAGGCCCGTCCCACCCAGGCCCAGATTGACGAGATGGCCTTTGGTATGGCGGTGGCTATGTTTGCCAAGTCAAACGCAATTCTGGTGATTAAAGACCGGGCGGCAATCGGAATCGGCTGCGGCCAGACAAACCGCATCTGGGCTGCTGGACAGGCGCTGGAGCGGGCCAAGGCGGTGACTGATGCCGCTGGAGCTGAGGCCGCCCAGGTGCTGGTGAGCGATGCCTTCTTCCCCTTCGCCGACTGTGTGGAAAAGGCCGCCGAATTCGGCATCAAGGCCATTGTGCAGCCTGGCGGCTCCCTGCGGGACCAGGAATCCATCGATGCCTGCAACAAGCATGGAATCGCCATGGTATTCACCGGAACCCGCCACTTCAAGCACTAAGGGGTAGACGGTGCTCTTTTACCTTGCTTCCTGGCTGATGGAATCCTTTGGGCCCGCCCGTCTCTTGCAGTCCTACGTGGTGCTGATTGTGCTGGCCCTCTACCTTGGCTACTTTGCTACCTGCTTTCTCCTGCCCAAATTCTACGGCTGGCTTCCCCATGATCGGGGGCGGGAGTTTACCCTGACGGCGGAGGCTGCCAAGGGAAAGCCCACCGGGGCGGGCTCTGTGTTCATCACCTTCTTTACCCTGATTTGTGTGCTGGTGGTGCCGCTGCGGGGTCTCCAGGCCTCCATGCTGGCCCTTACCTGGCTTACCATGGTGACGGGCTTCCTGGACGACCGCAGCACCGCCAGCTGGGGTGAGTACCTAAAGGGTGCCCTGGATTTGGCAATCTGCCTGGTGGCTTCGATTCTGCTATACGGCTTTATCTCCCAGACGACGAGCGACGGCAATATTTACATCTGGCTTCCCTTCCTGTCCGGGGCCGTGGAGATTGCTCCCTGGCTCTACATTATGGTAGCTACTGTGCTGCTGTGGCTTTCCATCAACACCACCAACTGTACCGACGGCGTGGACGGCCTTTCCAGCACGCTGGTGCTGATTGCCCTCATCACTATGGGCTGCCTGTTTTACTTTGTCTTTGGCCACAAGGAGATAGCCTCTTACCTGCTGGTTCCCCACATTAGTCAGGGAGCGAGCTGGGCGGTGATGACCTTTGCCCTGGCGGGTGTGCTAATGGGCTACCTGTGGCACAATGCCTTTCCCAGTAAGGTTTTGATGGGGGATGCCGGAAGCCGTGCCCTGGGCTTTTACATCGGAGTCTGTGTGCTGGTGAGCGGAAACCCCTTCCTGATTCTGGCCACCTCCTCCATCATCTTTGTGAACGGAGGCATGGGCCTGCTGAAGATAATCCTCCTGCGTTTCTTCAAGATCCGAGTCTTTTCTAAGATTCGCTTCCCCCTCCACGACCACATGCGGCACAATCACGGCTGGTCTCCCACCCAGGTTCTCATCAAGTTTATGATTATGCAGGTGCTGATTACGATGGCCTTGGTGGGAATCATGCTGAAGGTGCGCTGAGCGGGAAAAGGGACGTGGTGGGGAAAATGGGGCTCCCTATTTCCCAATCATGGGCTTTGTGGTATTCTCTATCCATGTTCAAGCGATTTCCTCTGGGAGCCATCATCTGCGGGCTCCTCCCTTTTGTTCTTGCTGTAACCAGCTGCTCCAACCGCCTGGGCTATAGCGTCATGCTCTGGTCCCTGCCGGAGCAGAATCTGAATGATGGAGACCTCGTGCAGGTGTACATCAAGTCAAACATCTCTCAGACCTACGCCATTGGGCATCTTGATTCCGACGAAAAATTCGAGGTGCCCCTGTGGCAGATTACCGAGCCTGCCTCCAAGTCTGCCGCCCGAAAGTCCTTCCAGCGATACGCTGAATACCAATACCAGTACGCCCGTGTTGCGCTGGATGGCCTTCCCATGCGTGCCGAGCCAGTAAATACAGCCAAGCAGGTGTACCGCCTGCGTAAGGATGAGGTTATCAAGGTGCTGTATCGTGGCGAAGGTGCAGCAGTTATGTCCGGTTCCAATGCAATGGAGGGAGACTGGCTGCGGGTGCTGACTGGGGACGGAACCCAGGGCTGGTGCTTTTCCTACAATCTACGGCTTTTTGACAATCGGGAAGTGGATGAACAGGAAACTGCACAGGTGGCAGCTGCAACCCAGCAGCAGGATGAGGCGCTGGAGAAGGTGCTGGCACGACGCTGGTATCCCGACAGCTACCGGAACATGGTGGAGTCTCGCAATCTGGATCTGGAGCAGCTGGAAAAACGATACCAATTTGATACTGGTTTCCAGTCCGGCACGGTGCAGCTGAAGGTGGATGACCTTGCGGTATCCTTCCCCTACGTTGGGGTGGAGAAGACTGGTACCAACAAGTATCGGTTTACCGACACCCCCATCAGTGTCACTATCAGAAAGGATGACTACATTGTGGTGCAGTATACCGACGAGTCTGGGCGACCCACCTCCTATGACTTTGTGCTTCTGGAGGAAGGGCTTGACTCGCTCATCTCAAAGGAACGAAATCGCCGCCGTCAGCTCTACGCCGAGCTGGAAGCCTTTGGCCCGGCCTTTTCCAGCTCCAATTATGGAAAGCTCTCCTTCAACGGCGAAGGTCAGTTCCAGTGGAGTGGCTACCGCCAGCTTCAGCCCGCCGTCATTCCCCAAGGCGCCTTGGGGCGGGGAACTGTCTCCTTCGATCATTTCCTGTCCCGTTCCCTTGCCAGTCGATACGACGGTGTGATTACCTTCCATTTTGACCAGGGAGCACGAGGGGTAAATTTCCTGTACAAGCTTGAGGCTGATGGCTTGCGGCTTGAGGCGACGACCGGCGTAAGCCTTGATGGTAAGACCATTTCCAGCCGGAGCTCCAATCCTGTGGTTATCTTTTTCTCCCGTCAGGGAAGCTAGGGGGATTTGTCATGGCCTTCGTGCAGTTCTCAAAGGTATCCCTGGCCTTTGGTGATCGGGACATCCTGAAGGATGTGTCGGTAAATCTTGCGGCAGGAACAAAGGCGGCTTTAAGTGGTGCCAATGGCTCAGGCAAATCCACCCTGATGAAGATTATGGCCGGGGAGCTGGCTCCCGACAGCGGCCAGCGGATTGCCCAAAAGGATGCCCGCATTGTCTATCTGCCTCAGTCTGGCATTGTCCATGCAGGCTGCACCCTGCGACAGGAGGCTGACCGGGCCTTTGACTATGGCTACCAGCTGCAGCGGGAGCTGGAGGAAATCGGCGATGCCCTCAAGGATTCCAGTCAAAAAAGCGGCCCCCTGCTGGAGCGCCACCATCAGATTACCACCTGGCTGGAGGAGTCTGGCTGGTATCGGCGGGAGGCCCAGGCGGAGCAGGTGCTTTTGGGACTCGGCTTTTCCCGCCGTGACCTGGACCGCCAGACCCAGGAATTTTCCGGCGGCTGGCAGATGCGCATTGCCCTGGCCAAGGCCCTGATGCAGCGGCCGGACATCCTCCTCTTGGACGAGCCCACCAACTATCTTGACCTGGAGGCTCGCAACTGGCTGGAGGAATTCTTGAATTCCTTTTCCGGCGGATTCCTGCTGGTAAGCCACGACCGATATTTTTTAGATACCACCGTTACCGAGGTCTACGAGCTGTTCAACGGTCAGCTACGCCGCTATGCAGGCAACTACACCAACTATGAGAAGGTTCGTCAGGTGGAGCTGGAAAGCCTCATGGCTACCTACCAGCAGCAGCAGGAGGAAATCCGCAAGCTGGAGGACTTTATCCGCCGCTTCGGGGCCAAGGCTACCAAGGCGGCCCAGGCCCAGGAGCGGCAGAAGATGCTGGACAGGCTTTTGGCCCAGCAGGTGCAGATTCCAGAGTCGCTGAAAAAGATGCGCTTTACCTTTCCTCCCGCTCCTCATTCAGGCCGCCTGGTGCTGACACTGGAGGGTGTCAGCAAGTCCTACGATGGGGTGCATCAGGTGCTGAGCCAGCTGGACTTGGTACTGGAAAAGGGGGAGCGGCTGGTGGTGGTGGGCTGCAATGGCTCAGGAAAGACCACCCTGCTGAAAATCCTTGCCAAGGAGGATGCCGCCTTCCAGGGCAGCGTGCGGGAGGGAGCTGGGGTGGCGGTGGGCTACTTTTCCCAGGACAGTGCGGAACGGATTTGCGGCTCCATCACGGTGCTGGAATATATCGAGGGTCAGGCACCCTTGGAGCTGGTGCCACGGGTACGAGACATGCTGGGCTCCTTCCTGTTCCGTGGTGACGATGTGTTCAAGAGCCTGGATGTGCTTTCCGGTGGGGAAAAGAGCCGCCTGGCCCTGTTGCAGCTCTTGCTCAAACCCGTAAACCTGCTGATTTTGGACGAGCCCACCAACCACTTGGACTTGCATTCCAAGGATGTGCTGCTGGATGCCTTGAAGGATTTTGGCGGGACGGTGGTCTTTGTCTCCCACGACCGGGGCTTTATCCAGTCCTTGGCCACCCGGGTGCTGGAGCTTTCCCCGCCGCCGGAATCCCTGGAGGGAGAGGCTGGTGTTGCCCAAGCGGGAACTCCAACCTCCTGTGGCCGTGCCAGGAATTTTCCCGGCAGCTACGAGTACTACCTGGAGCGGATTGCAGCTGAGGCTGAGGGCAGGGAAGTGGTGCCCGGCCAGCTGGGGTCTGGCAGCGGGGCAAGTGGCGGCAGGCAAAGCGGTCAGAGTGCTATGGCTTCCAATGTCAGTGCTCCCAGTGCAGGTGCCCTGCAGTACGAGGAGCAGAAGCGACTGAGAAACCAGCGGCGCAAGTTGGAGCGGGAGGAGGAGCGGCTGCTGGAGGAAATCGCCGCCGCCGAGGAGGAAAAGCTCCAGCTGGAAAACCAGCTTGCCCAGCCGGAGGTCTACAGCGATGCCCAGAAAAGCCGCCAGGTGCAGGCCGCAGTGGAAGCCCTTGCCACCAAGATTGACCAGCTCACCGCCGCCTGGGAGGAGGTCTCTGCCCAGCTGGAGGGGTAGAGGGGAGTTGATAATGCAAATTGACAACCACTTATAGTATTATATATAATACTATAAGTGAGACCCTTGATTGTAATCGATACAAATGTGATCCTCTCCTCGTTGCAAAGCAATAAAGGCAAGGCGTTTGAGCTGGTTTCACAAGTTGGGACTGGAATGTTTGATTGTGCGGTTTCTGTTCCTTTGATATTGGAGTATGAGGCAGTCCTTAAAAATCATCTTGATAAGGGGATTATTTTGGACTCTGATATTGAAGACTTTATCGACTACCTCTGTGCAGTTGGCATAAAGACAAAGATATTTTATCTTTGGAGACCTTATTTGAAGGATCAATTTGATGACCATGTGCTGGAGCTGGCAATCAGTGCAGGAGCGGAAAGGGTTATTACTTACAATAAACGGGATTTTCTGCGGGCAGAAGATTTAGGCATAAAAATTCAAACGCCAAAAGAATTTCTGGCGGAAATGGAGGGATAAAATGACAACACTGAGTTTGAGGCTACCTGATTCATATCATTCATTGATAAAAGAAATTGCTGTCAAGGATAAAATTTCTATAAATCAATTCATTGTATCGGCTGTGGCGGAGAAGATTTCTGCCTTGGAAACGCAGAGGTATTTGGAAGAGAGAGGTGCAAGGGGTTCCCGAGATAAATTTCTGGCGGTATTGGCAAAAGTGCCAGATGCGGAGATGGAGGATTGACCAGCTGACCGCCCAGTGGGAGGAGGTCTCCGCCCAGCTGGAGGGGTGAGGGGAGTGGTTAGGAGCGTGGCTTGGGGGATTGCCTCAAATCGTTTTGAATACTTTATTTTCAGAGGGATAGCACTATGGCAAAGAAAAAATCACCTAAATCATCGTCTGCAACAATCGGCTTTGAGCAGCAGATTTGGGATGCGGCCTGTGAGCTTTGGGGGCATATTCCCGCTGCAGACTACCGCAAAATCTTTACTGGACTCATCTTTCTAAAATACATCTCGACTGCATTTGAAAAGAAATATAACGAGCTGGTGGAAGAAGGTGATGGATTTGAAGACGACCCTGATGCCTATGAAGCTGAAAATATCTTCTTTGTTCCGCCAGAAGCCCGCTGGAGCGAAATTGCAAAGGCAGCGCACACACCAGAAATTGGAACCCTTCTCGACAAAGCAATGCTTGCTCTTGAAGACGACAACCGAAGCTTAAAGGGGGTGCTCCCAAAAAACTACGCAAACCCAGAACTTGACAAACGAGTACTGGGAAACGTCGTGGATGTCTTTACCAACATGGACATGAGCGACACCGAAGCAAGCAAAGACCTGCTGGGCCGTACTTATGAATACTGCATCGCACAGTTTGCAAGCTACGAAGGGGTAAAGGGCGGCGAATTCTACACACCTGCCAGTGTCGTAAAGACGATTGTTGGCATCCTCAAGCCAACGGAAGGAAAACGAGTTTATGACCCCTGTTGTGGTTCTGGCGGAATGTTCGTTCAGTCCGTAAAGTTCATACAGGAACATGCCGGAAACAGAAGCAACATTTCAGTTTTCGGACAGGAAGCCAATGCTGACACTTGGAAGATGGCAAAAATGAACATGGCAATCCGTGGCATTGATGCAAACTTTGGAAAGCACCACGAAGACACCTTTTTCAATGACCTTCATGCAACTCAAAAGTTCGACTACATCATGGCAAATCCACCGTTTAACCTGAGCAACTGGGGACAGGACAAGCTGCAGAACGACCCCCGCTGGGCATACGGACTGCCACCGGCAGGAAATGCCAACTATGCATGGATAGAGCACATGATTTATCACCTTGCACCAAATGGAAAAATCGGACTTGTTCTTGCAAACGGAGCGCTTAGCACCCAGACAAGTGGCGAAGGTGAAATCCGCCGTAAAATAATCGAGGCAGACTTGATAGAAGGCATTGTGGCCATGCCCACCCAGCTTTTTTACAGCGTGACAATTCCCGTGACCCTCTGGTTCATCAGCCGCAATAAGAGGCAAGCTGGAAAAACCCTGTTTATTGATGCCCGAAACATGGGCCACATGGTAGACCGCAAGCACCGTGATTTTTCTGAAGAAGACATCAATCGTCTTTCACAAACCTTTACAGACTTCCAAAACGGAACCTTAGAAAATCAAAAAGGCTTTTGTACCGTTGCTACTACAGAAGAAATTGCAAAACAAGACTACATCCTCACCCCTGGCCGCTATGTCGGAATTGAGGAAAAAGAAGAGGATGCCGAACCTTTTGATGAAAAAATGACCCGCCTTACAACAGAACTAGGCCAAATGTTTGAACAAAGCCACAAACTAGAAGAAGAAATTAAGCAAAACCTTGCAGGAATTGGTTGGAAGATATAGGGCGTGCCCAGTGAGGATATTGCCACACGGATTCGATTTTGCTACGCAAAATCTGGGGAAAAGGAGTAGTAAAATGAAAGAAGATTGGAAGGAATGTAAGCTGGGAGAAGTTGTAGAAATAAATCCAACAGAATCAATAAAAAAAGGGGCTATCGCAAAAAAAATAGGTATGGATATACTTCAACCCTATTGTCGCTCTATTTCAAGTTTTTCTACTGAAGCATATTCTGGTGGAGCAAAATTTAGAAATAAAGATACAATTATGGCTCGAATTACTCCTTGTCTTGAAAATGGAAAAACTGCAATGGTAAATATTCTTGATGATAACGAAATCGGTTTTGGTTCCACAGAATATATAGTTTTTCGTGCAAAAGATAATATTTCAGACCCATATTTTATATATTATCTTATTACAAGTTCTATAATCAGAGAACCTGCAATAAAATCTATGGTTGGTTCTTCCGGGCGACAAAGAGTTCAAACTGATGTCGTTACAAATCTTTCAATCAATCTTCCACCACTTGCCACGCAACAAAAAATTGCCGCAATACTTTCTTCCCTCGACGATAAAATCGAGCTGAACAATAAGATAAACGATAATTTGGAGCAGCAGGCACAGGCGATTTTCAAGCGTTTTTTAAATAATTCTTCCAAGTTAGTTAAATTCACTGATGTGATTGATATTTTGGGAGGAGGAACTCCAAAAACAAATAATGAAAATTATTGGAATGGAGACATTCCTTTCTTTACCCCCAAGGATGTTGGAAATCCTTATTGCTTAATAACGGAAAAGACAATAACCAAAAATGGACTAGAAAACTGCAATAGCAAGTTATATCCAGTAAATACTATTTTTGTAACAGCCAGAGGAACTGTCGGCAAAGTATGTCTTGCAGGCTTACCAATGGCTATGAATCAATCATGTTATGCATTGAAAGGTAAAGATAACAATCAATTACTGGCATATTTTTATACACTAGAAGTGATTTCTTCTTTAAAATATAAAGCAAATGGAGCAACTTTCGATGCCATTGTAACAAGAGATTTTGAAACAGAAACTATTACCGTTTTATCAAATACTGACTCTGAAAAATTTACATATATTGTTGAATCGATTTATGAACAAATTTTATTTAAGCAACAAGAAAATATACGACTGACACAACTCCGTGATACACTTTTGCCAAAACTTATGTCTGGAGAAATAGATGTTGAATCTGTTAAAATATAATTCCACGAGTTTTTGTTGGCAAAGTTGATGAGTGGGAAGATTGGGGTGGAGTTGTGAGGAGGAAAAAATGCCAAATTATACATTTCAAAATTTATCTCCATTTGATTTTGAACAATTAGCAAAAAGTATTGTTGAAACAAAATATCAAAAAGAGTTTGAAAGTTTTACATCAGGTAGAGATGGTGGAATTGATTTACGCTGTTTCAAGAGTCATGATAGAATTATTGTTCAATGTAAACATTATGAAAAATCTGGTATTACTCAATTGAAGTCAGGGTTGAAAGCAGAAGTAGAAAAACTCAAAAAACTTTCTCCATCTAAATATATAATTGTAACCTCTTTAAGTCTTACTGCAGCAAATAAAGATAGTATTTTGGAAATCTTTTCTGAGTTTCCAATTGAATCTGATGATATTATAGATTCTGTTGCAATTAATTCAATCTTATCAAAATATCCAGAAATTGAAAAAAGGCATCCAAAATTATGGATGGATAGTGCTTCTGTTTTAGAAAGAATTATTCATAGTGATTTATATACACGTTCTGAAATTACGAAAGAAATATGGTCTGATAAAATAAAACTATGGGTAAAAAATGATTATTATTCTAAAGCTATTAATTTATTAAAATCAAACTTTTTTTGTATTATTTCAGGAATCCCTGGAATCGGTAAAACTACTATGGCTGAAATGCTTTGCTTATATTTTTGTAAATCTGGTTATACTTTTATACAAATAAGAAAATTGAAAGATTTTTTTAATCTTTTAAAGAAAGACGAAAAGCAAATTTTCTATTATGATGATTTTCTTGGGGCAACACAGTTTGAAGAAAAAGGAGAGTTTGATGATTATACCAAAATTTTGCAAATTTTAAACCAATCTACAAAGTTTATCTTAACAACAAGAGAATATATTTTTAACCAAGGTATACAACAGAGTGAAAAGCTATCTTCTCTTGATGGTAAATCATCAGTGTTAAAATTATCTGATTACTCTCCATTTCAAAAAGCTCAAATTTTATATAATCACTTGTATTTCTCAAATGTTCCCGTTAATTTCTGCAAATTTATAATAGAAGATAAGCGATATAATAAAATTATCAATCATCAGAATTATTCTCCTCGATTAATAGAATGGATGACAAAAACAGGAGCTCGTGAGTATGAGAATTTGAGTCCGGAAAATTACTATAAGAGCTTTATAGCAAATTTAAATCATCCGAAGAAAATATGGGATAAAGCTTTTAATCAACATATTAGTCGAGAATGTAAATATATTTTATATACCCTCTATTTTTTGAATGATAATATTTATATTGATGATTTAAGGAAGATTTCTTTCTTATGGTTAAATAAAAGTAATCCGTCGCTATCTAGAAGTGAATTTACAGATATATTTAATCAATCTCTAAGTGAACTAGAAAATTCATTTATTGTAATTTCTAAGAAAGGGAATGAAAACTTTATTTCATTTCATAATCCATCTTTGATTGATTATATAAAGGGTAAAATTTCAGAAAATCAAGATATCGAACCTGAATTTTTTGATTTAAAACAATTATATTGGGATCAAAAAATCTATGTCTTAAAAGATGACATAATAGGAAAGGACAAAAAGATTGGAATTTTAAACTCGCTGTGTGAAAATATTTTCTATGAATCTCTACGAAAAAATAATACAGGTAGTTCTTATAAATCAAAAACATCAAGACTTAGTTTAATTTCAATATATATCGAAAAATATCAATTAAAAGAACTAAAACAATCTTTCTGTAATACTGTTTTAGATGTTTTTCTTAAAGGTGAAAAATTAAATTCTTCATTAACAGACATTATGATAAATTTTCCAATACAATCATTTACCGACGATGTGAAAGAAAAACTTTTTCAAGATTTTAAAGAAGTTGATACGACAGAAGAATGTTTATTATATTTACATATTAATGAAAAAATTAATTTTCTTCCTGAAAAAATAAAAAATGAAATAATTAATAAAAGTATAGAAAATGATATGGATTGGGCTTCTGATACAGGTTCAAGTTCATATGATGTTCAACAAATTCAAGAATCTTTTGAGAATCTAGAAAAATTATGTTTTCCTATTTCAGATGTCCATTTAAATACATTAACTGAGTTATTCGAAAAGAAAGAAGAAAAAGAAATGGAAGAAAATTATGATAGAGACGATTATGAGTTTGAGGAACATTTCTCTGATTTTCAAGATATAGAAGAATTATTTGGTTCATTTGAAAAATAAAATACAGAACATATTTACAACAATGTCTGTGAAAACGAACGATTGATTTCTCTCCGTGATACTTTACTACCAAAGTTGATGAGTGGGGAAATAGATGTAAATTCTGTTCAGGTTTAGGCTGCTAAATTATCGTTTATCTAAGAAAAATATCTCTCTTAAAAGTTTGTTAAGTTTTTAAGAGAGACAGGTTCTTACTATAACATAGCTTTTAAGTTCTTGTAGAATTCTTCTGTTGTGGAAGGTTTATAACTAAACATTTCTACAGAGGAGTCTAAGTTTTTGCGAACATTTTCTTCTTGTAAACGATTTTTTCTTGCTGCAACATATTTTGAAATATCTGATAGATTTTTCAATCGTGGCCAATAATCTAGATATTCAGGTAAAGTGACATAGTTTTGTAAATAAGTTACTGTTGGTAAATCTTGATTTGCAGCAATTCCTATTTCAAATGGAACCCACCAAGATAACTTAGTTCTGTCTGACATTACGACTAGAATATCAGAACTTTTCCTAACAATACTTTTTAGATGTTCAGTTAGTGCTTGACTATTAGAAACAAGAGCATTATCAAAAACATCCAAGTAAGCTTTCACATTATATGACTGTAATTCTCTGTATGTTTGTGTTGCTATTTCTGAGTCATTTTGCTGATGAGAGATAAAAACTTTCATGACTATCTCGCTCCTGGAAACAGCAGTTTTAGGTTATCCCATGTCCAATTGTACATCTTGTCAGTCGAATATCGATGATTAGGCCATGCACAAGGTCTATTAGAACGTCCTCGAAGTAAGAAATAAGGTATTCCTTCTTCTTGAGCAATTGTTAATTCTGCTGTTACTCCTGATGCTGTATCTGTATGTTCACCACACAAAATAACAACAACATCGCACCTTCTGATTCTTTGTCTAGCATTTTCTTTCCAATTGGAACTGATAGGTTCTTTTATTGACATGTCAATAATTTCAAAAGGTGAATCAGGATTTCTTGCCTGACCAACAAGACATTGTTTTATATCATAATCATGATCGTAATCAAAACTAATAAATGCTCTCTTTTTCATTTCTCTCTCCTTATATTCTTTCCTTCTGAGCAAGCAAAAGATAATATTGCCCTAAGGCTGTTAATTTACACGACTTTGACTCCATTGCAGCAAAATACAAATGTTCGGTATCAACAGGCTCTACAAGTCCAACTCGTTCTAAGCGTTGTAATAGTTTTAGCTTCTCAACATTCTCTTCTGTTGCATATGGTTTCGTATAAGAATGCTTTTCTTTTGGATTATTAGTAAATTCGAAAGAAGGATTTAAAGGAAATTCTTCTTTCGAATTTGTAAATAAATCCTTTAATGTTTTCAAATCTTTACAATCGATGGGAGCTTTTACTTTACGAAGTGAAACAAATTCATGAACATTTGTTTTGAATACTGGTCTTTGTTCCCAAGGTCCAAGAGCTTTATCAATATAGGCATAGATTGAGCCAATAGTTACATTGCCAAGTAAATCGGCAGCACTACCTTTTAATGTTTGAATCAAAAGAGAAGTAAAAATGCCATGCCCATTACATTCAACAGAATACTCTGTACTTTTACTTGCTGTCAGAATAGTAACTCCTTTAGCAAGTTCTGCACAGTCTGCCATAATCGGATTATTACCCATTCCTCCTGAAAAACAACTGTCCAAGATAATAATTTTATTTTTACATTTAGAATTAACTATCCATGTAGAAATATCGGATAGTTTTACGCCTGGATAATTAGGTGTGTAGTCTGGAGTACAGAGATACTCACCATCATCTTTTGTTGTTCCATGTCCGGAAAAATACAATAATGCAATTTCATCGTCTCCTTTAAATAAAGCTTGTATTGCATCTGAAAGTTCTTCCTTTTTTTGAATATCTAATTCAAGACGAACATCAAAGTTTTTAGAGTTATCTTCATTATTTTTTAACAAAGAAGCGATTTCTTTTGCATCATTTACACAACCGTGTAAAGGTGCAGTTTGATAATTATCAATACCAATTACGAGAGCTTTTCGTCCCATATTATTCTCCTCAAAAATACAAATTTCTCCCTTGCTATTATTGAATTTGCAAGGGAGAGAAAATAAGAAAATTACTTTTCTTTTCTGACACCTTTAAATGGTGTTCCATCTTTTTTGACAGCCACAAAACGGCCTGTTTCAGCATCACGTTTCACATACTGTTTCGTTTTGGGATTCAAAACTTGTGAACGCTTGCGAACAGCACCATTTCTACGGTTGTCACCAACAGGTGGATTTTTTGCCATAAGCTTCCTCCTTTTTATATGAAGTAGGAAACATCTGTATGGGTTGTATTTTCAAGGAATAACTGATAGAATCATTCATATTTTTTTATGAAAATATCTGCCCGTCAGATGTTTCTTTTATTACCTCAGGTTGCCGCCTGAGGTTTTTTATTGGAACGACGTTCCTCAGTATTATACATACATCCTGAATATACAAAAATTAGAATCAATCGTCAATATTTTTTATATTAAATAGTAATGTCCCAAATGTTGTAAATTTGTCCCTAGTATGCTATACTTTCATATAAGAGGTGACCTTATGAAAAAGAAAAATGTAATCAATCTCATTAAATACTATGCAGAAGGAAATGATGTTTCTTTTAGAGATGAAGCCTATGCAATTGCAAATGATTTTAATTCTTCGGGAGATAGAGAACTTGCAGAATATATCATGGCTCTTCTTTCTAAAGCAAATACCTTTGTTCCTCAAATGAATGAGTATGAGAATTCCTTTTTACATAGAATTGAATATTCAAAGGAACCTCTACCGCTTCCGGAAATTATTAAAAATGATATTTTGGGCATCGTAAATGCAATTGGACAAAATGTCGGAATTAATAAATACCTTTTTTATGGGGCTCCCGGTACTGGAAAAACAGAAACTGTGAAACAAATTGCTCGTATTCTTTCTAGAGAATTATATGTTGTTGATTTTGATAACTTAATTGATAGTAAATTGGGACAAACAGCAAAAAATATATCAAATCTTTTTTGCCAACTTAATTCTGTTGTCCATCCTGAAAGAATGATTATTCTTTTTGATGAGATTGATTCAATTGCGTTGGATAGAACAAATTCTAATGATTTACGAGAAATGGGACGTGCTACCTCTGCCGTTTTAAAAGGAATGGATAATCTAAATGACCAAATCGTAATGATTGCAACTACAAATCTTTTTGATTCTTTTGACAAGGCATTACTACGTAGGTTTGATGCTTGTATTGATTTTAATCGTTATTCTCGAGAAGAGCTACATGATATTGCAGAAATTGTTTTAAGAGATTTTTTAAATAAATTTAAGCATACAGGACGAAATGTAAGACTTTTTAATAAAATTTTAGATGAGTTTAATAGTATTCCTTATCCAGGCGAACTTAAAAATCTTATAAAATCATCCATTGCATTCAGTAAGCCTGATGATGAATTTGATTATTTAAAACGCTTGTATACAGCTGTTACAAATACTCAAAATCCAGATGTCAAGGAACTACAAGCAAAAGGGTATACTGTAAGAGAAATTGAAATTCTTTCTGGTATATCAAAAAGTCATGTTTCAAGATTATTGCAAGAGGTTTAATGATGAATGATATATTAAAGCTAACAGGTCATTTTGAACAAAGAAAAAATCCTAATAGACCAGGGCCTAGAAATCTTCCTGCTAATCAAAAAATTAATGTTTCTCATATCATCGATTTAAGAAACCAGCTTTTAGAAATTGATGATTATTGGAAAGACAAATCGTTATTTCAAAAAGCACTCATTTCTGTGCATTACTCAGAGGTTGTTGCTAAAAGCAATCGCATTAAAGATTTATTATCGCAACGTTCTCAAAACGCTAACGATACAATTGTAGGTGCGAAATTTTCTAATGATTCAGAAAATGAGCCAAAGCACATAATTACCCATTGTATAAACAAAGAAGCCATAAAAGAAACTATAAATCAATTGAATGAATGTATTTCTATTATTCAAAATATTTTTTCTGGAGAAGTTGATTTTGCAACAATAGAAAAAATCAATAGTAATGTAATAAACATTCCTCATCTTTCCAAAACAAAATTTGTTTCATTGATTGTAGATTGTTTCCATGTTGATTATTTTGATGTAGACCTTGAAAAAGAATCGATTAGTATTAATTCCATTGTAACTCTTTACAAAACGGATGTTAATTCTATAGATATTCTTAGGCATATAGGTATTTCTGATACAAAATATCAAAAAATAGATGTTGATACTTTTATTATGACACCTGCAATTTTTGAGATTCTTAAAAGAGAAGCTCCTTATTTAATTGCAATGAAAGTTGAGGATTTAACAAAGATTCCTGAAATAGATGCTGATGATGAAATAGATGAAGATCCTGACTATTCTATTCCAGATCCAACGAATGAACCTGTTATTGGAGTTATTGATACTCATTTTGATAAACATGTACGTTTTTCAAAATGGGTAGAATATAAAAACATGCAATCTAAAGAAATTGAGTTAGAGCCAGAGGATTATGCTCATGGAACTATGGTTTCCTCAATTATTGTTGACGGACCAACATTGAATCCTCGTTTGCAAGATAATTGTGGGAGATTTAGGGTTAGGCATTTTGGAGTTGCAAAAAAAGGCTCCAATAGTTCTTCATTTATTATGGATGCCATAGAAAAAATAGTTGTTAATAATAAAGATATAAAAGTTTGGAATCTTTCCTTAGGGTCTGAACTTGAAATCGATAGAAATTTTATTTCTCCAGAAGCTGCAAAACTTGATTCTTTACAATTTAATCATGATATTGTATTTATAGTTTCTGGTACAAATAAGCCTGAAAACAAAGATTACCCTAAAAAAATTGGAGCTCCAGCAGATTCTATTAATTCCATTGTTGTTAATTCTGTAGATTTTAATGATACTCCTGCAGATTATTCTCGAACTGGTCCAGTTCTTTCTTTCTTCAATAAACCTGACTTGTGTTACTATGGGGGAACTTACGAAGACAGATTAACGGTATATGCTCCATATGGCAAGAAAAAAACTTATGGTACATCCTTTGCTGCTCCATGGATTGCAAGAAAAATGGCATATCTTATTTATAAGATGAATTTTACTAAAGAAGTGGCAAAAGCATTACTTATTGATTCAGCAGCAGGGTGGAAAAAATTCAAAGCACCAACTACTATTGCTGGTTATGGTGTTGTACCAAAATTAATTGAAAATATTGTTCAAAGTCAAAATGATGAAATCAAATTTGTAATTTCTGATAGTTCAATATTATATGATACCTATAATTATAATATTCCAGTCCCTGTGTACCAAGAAACTCAGCCATTTATTGCAAAAGCAACTTTATGCTATTTTCCAAATTGTTCCAGAAATCAAGGGGTAGATTATACTGATACTGAATTAGATCTACATTTTGGAAGAATCAAGAATGATTCTATAAAGCCAATAAACAACAATATTCAAAATGAGGAAGGTAAATATTTCTTAAAAGAAGAAAAAGCTCGCCAACTTTATCGAAAATGGGACAATATAAAATTAATTGGGGAAGAATTAAAAGATAAGCCCCGAGCACGAAAATTGTACGGGGATGGTCGCTGGGGCATAAGTTTAAAAACTAAAGAACGCTTAGTTGGTAATTCAGGCCGTGGTATGGCTTTTGGTCTTGTTATTACTCTAAAAGAAATAAATGGTCATAATCGGCTAGAAGAATTTATCAGACTTTGTTCTTTGAGAGGATGGCTTGTTAATAGAATTAATATTGAAAATCAAATTGAGCTTTTCAACAAAGCTGAACAGGATATTGTATTTGAATAAATTGCTATTAAAAGCATCTCAGTGACATATTATATAAAATAGCTTTCTATGTTCTCCCCTCAAGCAAATCACATGTAAATGCTATACTTTTCGACATATTAAAAAATTATTTAATTTAAGCATTTTCTCAATTATATGTTATAATGGTTGCTGAGGTTTTTATGTCAGACTACAATGAATCTTCTTATGAGCACGCCTTGATTGAGCTTTTTCAGAACATGGGCTGGGAGCATGTCTATGGCCCGGATATTGAGCGCAACTGGCATTCTCCTCTGTATGATTCTGTTCTTGAAGACTCCATCCGGCGCATCAATCCGAAGGCTGCCCCGGCTGCGATTGATGAGGCGCTTCTGAAGCTCCGGCATTTTGAAAACGCTGAACTTAAAAAGAAAAATGCCATTTTTATGGAATACCTTCAGAATGGCATTGAGGTAAGCTATCATCAAAACGGTGAGACAAAATCAGACATACTGTATATTGCGGACTTTGAAAATGCCGGGAAACCTGGCGACAAAAACTCCTACATTATTGCAAACCAGTGGACATTTATTGAAAACTCCAACAAGCGGCCCGACATTCTGCTTTTCTTGAACGGACTTCCCATTTGCCTGTTTGAATTAAAATCTCCAAGCCGTGAGCAAACCGACGCAAGCGAAGCCTATACGCAAATCCGTAACTACATGCAGGAAATCCCTTCCATATTCATCTATAACTGTATTTGCGTCCTGAGCGACCAGCTTACAAGCAAGGCAGGGACAATCACCAGCGGTGAAGACCGTTTTATGGAATGGAAAACCAAGGACGGTACTATTGAATCCAGTGCCTTTGCAGATTTTACCACCTTCTTTGAAGGCATTTTCCAGAAAGCCCGTCTGCTCAACATCATCAAAAACTTCATCTGTTTTAACAACGACGGAATCAATTCTTATAAAATTCTTGCGGGCTATCATCAGTACTTCGCAGTTTGTAAGGCTGTTGAACGGACAAAGCTCGCAGTCAGTGGTGACGGAAAAATCGGTGTGTTCTGGCATACCCAGGGCTCTGGTAAATCACTCTCGATGGTGTTCTATGCCCATCTTTTGCAGCAGACAATTGAAAGCCCTACGATTGTTGTTATTACAGACCGCAATGATCTGGATAATCAGCTTTATACTCAGTTCTGTAATTGTGCAAATTTCTTGCGTCAGGAACCTGTTCAGGCAGAAAGCCGTGAGCATCTGAAAAAGCTTCTGGAAGGACGAAAGGCAAACGGAATCATCTTCACCACAATGCAGAAATTCGAGGAAGGTGAGGGGGCTTTAAGCGACAGGCGAAATATCATCGTTATGGCAGACGAGGCACATCGTGGACAGTACGGACTGACAGAAAAAATCAGAACAGTAAAAGATAAAGACGGAAAAGTTTTACTTGATGAAAACGGAAATGCCATTGTAAAAACGGCCACTGGAACAGCCCGAATTATCCGTGACAGTCTTCCTAACGCAAGCTATATCGGCTTCACTGGTACTCCCATTTCCCGGGAAGACCGCAGCACTATCGAAGTTTTTGGTGATTACATCGATGTTTACGATATGACACAGGCTGTGCTGGATGGTGCAACACGTCCTGTGTATTACGAAAGCCGTGTTATCAAACTTAAGCTTGATGATAAAATTCTTGCCCAGATTGATGCAGAATACAGTGTGCTGGCCAAAAATGCTGACGAAGAGGTGATTGAAAAGAGTAAGCGTGAGCTTGGCAAGCTGGAGGCAATCCTCGGCCATGAAAAAACAGTCAACTCCCTTGTCGATGATATTCTTGAACATTACGAAAACGAACGCCAGTATCTGTACACTGGAAAGGCAATGATTGTTGCCTATAATCGTGCTATTGCGATGAAGATTTTTAATCGCATCCTGGAATTGAGACCGAGTTGGGCAGGAACAACCTCACAGGTGACAATCGGCTCAAAGCAGATTGCGGTTCCAGGTGATGATGCAAAAATTGCTCTTGTAATGACAGAAAGCAACAAGGAGCCAGAAGAATGGCGTGCATTCATTGGAAACAAAACTCGAAGACAGGAGCTGGCAGCCCGCTTCAAAGACAATGACAGCCCGCTAAAAATTGCAATTGTTGTTGATATGTGGCTTACTGGTTTTGATGTTCCTTCCCTTGCAACAATGTACGTTTACAAGCCAATGGAAAGCTACAACCTTATGCAGGCAGTTGCCCGTGTAAATCGTGTTTTCAAAGATAAAGAAGGTGGTCTCGTTGTAGATTATGTTGGAATTGCAAGCGCCTTAAAGCAAGCAATGAACGACTACACTGTGCGTGACCGTGAAAATTACGGTGAAATGGATGTTGCCAAACGTGCATATCCCAAGTTTCAGGAAAAGCTAGAAATCTGCCGGAACCTTTTCTTTGGGTATGATTATACACCGTTTTACGAGGGCTCTGATTTACAGCGTGGTATGACAATCAGTGGAGCGGTAAACTTTATTGTTGCTCCGAATAAAGAAGAACAGAAACAGTCATTTATAAAAGAGGCATTGATGCTCAAGCAAGCTCTTTCTCTTTGTTCTTCAATGGTAAAACAGAATATGCGCCTTGAAGCGGCTTTCTGTGAGGCTGTCCGAGTTCTTGTAATGCGGCTTTTGTATAATCCAAGCAACAAGAAATTCTCTCTCAAGGAAATCAATGAACGGATAAATGAGCTTCTGACTTACTCTGTAAAATCAGATGGTGTCATAAACCTTTTCTCTGATGTTGGCGAAAAAGTAAATCTGTTTGATCCGACTTTTCTTGAAAACATCGGAAAGATGAAGGAAAAGAACCTGGCAGTGGAAATGCTCAAAAAGCTGATTGATGACCAGGTAAAAGTGTACAAACGAACAAACCTTGTAAAATCAGAAGCATTCAGTGTATTAATACAGCAGGCATTAAACCGTTATCTAAATGGTATGCTTACCAACGAAGAGGTAATTCAGGAGCTGTTAAACCTTGCAAAAGAAATGTTCCGTGCAAGTGAAGAAGGAAACAAGCTGGGACTTACAGATGAAGAGCTTGCTTTCTATGATGCTTTGACAAAACCCGAAGCAGTTAAAGATTTCTATTCCAACGAAGAGCTTGTTGCCCTTACAAAAGAACTCACGGAAACGCTTCGCAAAAACAAAACCATCGACTGGCAGAAGAAGGAGTCTGCCCGAGCAAAAATGCGTATGATTGTCAAAAAACTGTTGAAAAAATATAAATATCCGCCAGAAGGCCAAGACGATGCCCTTAAAACAGTTATCAGCCAATGTGAGCTTTGGACAGATGTTATTGCAGATTTTGATGCCTATCCCATGAGTGATGGGTATGGAGTGCTGAAGGTTGCTGAGCCGCAGCCTGAATACATGAGCTAAAACCAACAGCCCTTCGTCCCCAGCTCACCGCCCAGTGGGAGGAGGTCTCCGCCCAGCTGGAGGGGTGAGGGGCAATTTGCACCAGCGGTGATTTTTCGCTATACTCTTTCCCATGACCTATTTTTTTGAGACCTACGGATGCCAAATGAACAAGGCTGAGTCGGCTGCCATCGAGCAATTGATGGTGGGCCGTGGCTGGACTGTTGCGGAAAGTGCCGAGACTGCCGATTTGGCCATCATAAATACCTGTTCCGTGCGGGCCACGGCGGAAAACCGCATCTTCGGGCGGCTGGGCTGGTTTACGGCTCTCAAGGCTGTCCGCTCCGGTGCACGTGAGGGCAAGCGGGGGCATTTCCCTGCCGCAGCAGAGGCTTACGACAAGGGGCAGCAAAATATTACCGTTGTAGTTACTGGCTGCATGGCCCAGCGACTTTTGGACAGCCTGAAAAAGGACTATCCTGTCATCGACTATGTGGTGGGAACCTTCCAAAAACAGCATTTTGAGGAGATTATCCAGGCGGTGGAACAAAACCAGCCACCCCTGGTGATTGACGAGGATCCCGTCTACACCTTTGCCCCGGTGTCATTGGAGCCGGGTGCCTTTACCGCCTTTGTACCCATTATGCAC
>CALEFI010000002.1 GCA_937876905.1 uncultured Treponema sp. | reverse complement strand
CCCAGGCGCTGGTTTCCGCCCCCCCGGAATTCGGCAGCCACTACAAAGCCCAGCGGATGGCCTCCATCCCCGGCCAGGTGAGCGACCCCACCCGGCCCCTTCCCGGCTGCCCCTTCCAGCCCCGCTGCCAGTTTGCCAAGGAGGAGTGCAGGCAGACGACAGACTGCTGGAGGATGGAGGAGTGAGGGCGGGAGGAGTCCCTGCCCTCCGCCTGCCGGATTTTGGGTTAAGACAAGAAATTGCGCTGGAACGGAAAACCCACTGGGATTCCGGAGGGTGGAGCCCGATGGCCGGGATGCCCCTAGAAGCAGCTGCTGTCTTGCTGGCGTAATGCATTCCAAAGTCACTGGCTTATTTCACCTTAAAGTCGCTGGCTTATTGATTTTAAAATCACTGGTCGTTTCTTCGGAAAGCTCTAGCCGTTCTTCTGGATGACAACGACCAGATATTGCTTAAGCACTGGTCGTTTATCTTTGTGACAACGACTACTACTTTTAAAAGTAACGACCAGTGATTTTAAAGATCACTGGCTTAGTTTTTCTAGAGAACACTGGTCGCCAGTCTACTTTTATAGACAGTCACTTGCATTTTTACTAAAATCTAAAACTTTTTTCCGCAAAAGTACATTTTTTCGCCAGATTCACACAATAATATCAGCAAAGGGTAAAACCTGGAGGCATACATTGAACAAAAACCCCGCCAGCGAGAATCGAAAGTACAAGGGCTCCCTCGTCGTGGACTATTTTCCAAGGACCGTGACTGGAAGCAGCATTTTCTCAAAAGGGGCAGGCACGGTTTCTCAGTGGCTCAACCAAGACTTGGTAAAATCGCCCAATATACCTCGATTTTCCCAGCCTTTCAGCTTGGCAGGAAGTTGCCTACAATCAGAAACTTCCTGCCAACCATTTATTTTACTGAATGACCATAGTATTATAGATTTTCATGGCGATGTTCATACCGCACCTACTATCAGAACCGGTGCAGGGGATTGTAACTTTTGAGTATCGTTTTTCAGCTCCAATTACAGGAACTGCAAGAACCACATGATTCCTCTGCCGAGAGACAGTGCATCCGATGCCGTTCAAAAATGCCCGCTGTTTCTTTGTCAGAGAACGATAGCCTTTAAAATTCTTCTTCAATTCCTGCTTGAGTACAATCGAGTCCACGTAGCCTCCTAAATCAACTGGTATTATTAGGCTTATTAGTAGAAAAAAGGCTATTATATAGATATTATCGAATATACGTGATATTACTAGAATCGCTATGGAATCAATATTATAAATACTCAAATACTGCGGATGGAACTACATTACAGAATCAATCAATTTATTAAAGATACCAACAACGAAGATTATTGTCAAGCAGTTCCTCATCAAAATACATAAAAAAGTTGCCAATTCTCAGGAAAATATTCTAGCTATCAATCATCGTCATCATCGTCATCATCGTCATCATCGTCATCATCGTCGTCATCATCGTCATCGTTGTCGTCGTCGTCATCATCGTCATCGTTGTCGTCGTCGTCATCATCGTCAGAGAAATCTTCTTCGTCGTCGTCGCTGACTGGAAGATCCAAAGAATCAAACGGTACAGTGTAGTATTCCAGATCCGATGTGTTGCCGGCATATAGATTGACCACATCATCATAGGCAACCACCGCCACGTCCTTGAATGCTTTCACAGGAGGATGAAAATTCGAAAAGAACCATTCCACTAAATCCCTTGGTGGATCAACAATAAAGCCGTCATTCGGACAACGCAAAAAAGGCAACCCGGTGATTAAAACCGTAAACCTGTCATTGAACCCCTCTTTCAAGTCCGTGACCATGGGTGTCCCGCAATGCACACAACGTATCATAAATCATTCTCCGGTAAAAATTATATTTTCATGTTCAAGCTTTGACAGCACTAGCGAAAGAGCTCAGAATTCGTCTGTATCATCAGCCTGTAGAAGTGCTCCTTGTCCTGCTGGGTGCAGACTCGCTCAAAGTGGGTACCCTCATCAGTGGAGTCAACGTCACACTGAATCAATTCCTCAAAGAAAACCGTCCTGCAGCCTCCGCCGCAAATATATTTCAGCTCACACTCCCTGCATGGCATCAGATTGTCCACATCAGCCAAGCGACGAGCCTTTTCCCTCAGCTCCAATATCTTGGCAAAACCATCCTTCCTGATGTTTGCCACAGGGTGAGTGTAGACAAGCTCTGAACAAAACGCCACGTCTCCCGTTGACGAGATATAGGGATTTCCATACGCACATAAATTCATCCGACTTGACAACTTGTTAAAATCAATGAATTTCTTCTCCTCTGTCATCTCTCCATAACACAAAGGGTAGATTATTTCCGTGACTATCTTCTCATATTTTTTGTTTTCTTCTTTGGAAACAGAGATTTCTCTCCCGACCAATAAATTCGTACTGAACAATAAGGTGAAATTATCTTGTCCGTACTTTTCCAGCAAGCTGCGGCCAAAGGCTCCAAATTTTTGAGCCTTTTGTTCAAGCTCCCCATCATACAATGGAGTTATCGCCACCGAGACCTTCGTGCCCTTGGCAAAAAAACCGTCCACGGCATCCAATGCCTTCTGAAAATTCCCTCTTCCCCGAATTCTTGCATTTTCCTCTTCATCATATCCGTCTATACTAATCTGAACCGAGTCTACAAGAGGCGCAACAGTATCAATCAATTCCGGTGTCCAGAGCGTCCCGTTTGTCATTAGCTTGATCTTATATTCCAATCGAGAGGCCTCCTGCACTATTTGGATAATATCAGGGCGCATACAAATCTCTCCACCAGAAAAACAAACAGTCTTTCCTCCATATTTCTTGTATTCCGCCAATATCGTCTTTATTTCATGAAATGAAAGCTCACCCTCCTTTTTTTTTCCAGCATACATATAGCAATGAGGGCATTGCATATTGCATTCTGAGGTGAGGTAGATAAAAATGCTTGGCTGATCGCCTCCGAGAGGCTTGATATTTGCCGCCTCAAATCTCTTTGCCTCAAGCTGCGTTACAACTGCAACGGCGTCCTTCTTTTCACCGGAAAACACCTCCAAGGCTTCCCCTAACGAATATGATTGCAACAATTCAAAGAACTGGAGTTGTTGTTCATTTTCCAGAACAATCCAGTTTGCATGTTCCCGTGCAACAACGAGATACACCCCATCACAGGACCTTACCGAGATATTCTCAGGAACATTATATCGTTTGCATAGGTCTATTTCTTTTCGTACTTTCAGCTTATCCACACCCAACCCCTTGTAAACAAAGAGCAGCCTGAGATTATACTTAACCCCAGACTGCCCTGCTAAATTTTACCAACTCAACTAACAATCACTGCTGGCATTGGCATTAACCCAGCAAGTTGCATAACATCTCGGTCCCCCCATCTCGTGGATTGCTGCATCCTGCTCTGTGACTTCATATTCAATTGTCATCTTCTCACCTCCTTAAAACGAGTCAACACATCTCTCTTGAGACACCATGAATAACTATCTCTTGCCATTTAGGAAGGATAATCCAGCAACTATGGCCGTTCCAATAGCTCCGCCCACTTTCAACGCATCCTTCACCTGCTGGTAAGGCACGTCAACAATAACACCTCCTTTCTCCCTATCCACCTCAATAAATGGCCGGGATGAGGACTCAGTGTAGTGACCATGATTCTGGTCATAAAATTGATAACCCATTTTCACTCCTCCAATACATTCAAATAGAATTATGATTATCATTCTAATCGATGTTTGTGCATTTGTCAATCTAATAGTTAAAATTAAGGCATACTATCAGGATGGATTACTAAGATGACAGGTGCGGATGTTCGGAAATTGCTTTCACAAAACATCAAGTATTTTCGTGAGGTGCGGCGGCTGTCCCAGGCTGACTTGGCCTACGAGGCCAACATTTCCATTCCTTTTCTCAGCGACATAGAGCGAGGGAACAAGTGGCCCCATCCAGACACACTGGCGAGCATCGCCACCGCCCTGCAAGTGGAGCCCGCAGACCTTTTTATGGCTGAATATACAATTGGTGGAGAAACAGGAGCTCTGATAGGTCGAATCGGGCGCGACTTGTTGCTGGCCCACCAGCAAGCCACCGAGACAGTGTTGCGCCGCTACATCGGGATGGATTAGGTTCGTTCCAAGTTGGCCGAAGACATCAGGAGCAAGACATTGGAAATGAGGTTGAAGAATTTGCCCCTCACCCCTTCGTGTCCCACTCCACCTCCAGTGTCCGCTCCTGCCGGTTTGGAATCAGGCTGAAGACGTGGCAGTCCTGACGGTGGATGATGATTCCCCGGCCACGGGACACGTAGCCCACAATCTCGTCGCCGAATTTCGGCTCACAGCAATGGGCACGGGAAAGCAGGAAATTGGTGGTGTCCCCTATCCTGATCTTGCCGCTGCCGCAGGCCATCTCCATTGCCGCTGGATGCGGATTTCCCCGCCCCTTCTTATGCCCACGATGGGGAATCTCAGTGCCAGTCTTGTCGGACGGAGAGCTCCCACCCGCCGTCCGCACGAAGGGATTGTCAAAGGTGGGGTCGTTCTGGGTCAGCCATGCCCTGATTTTGCTTCGTGCCCTGGCGGTACGGACAAACTGCAGCTGGTTCTGGGTGGGATGGGCCTGCTGGGAGGTGAGGATGTCCACAATCTGGGTATTTCTCAAGGGCTTGGAGAGGGGAATAATGTGGCCGTCGGCCTTTGCCCCCACAATCTTTTCCCCCACGGCAGAGTGGATGTGGTAGGCAAAGTCCACCGCCGTGGCACCGACGGGAAGCTCAATTACGTCACCCTTTGGCGTGAACACAAAGATGGAGTCCCCCAGCAGCTCCTCCTTTATCTCGTTGAAAAGGCTTTCGTCAGCCAGCTGCTCGCCCTTGAGTCTTTTCAGCTGATTGATGATGGAAAGGCTCTCCAAGCCGATTGTATCCGGGCCACCCAACTGCTGCTTGTACAAGAGATGGCTGGCAACTCCGTATTCCGCCACCGAATGCATTTCCACGGTACGAATCTGGATCTCCAGCGGGCGGCCCTCACACATCACCGTGGTGTGCAGGCTCTGGTAGCCGTTGGACTTGGGCATGGCGATGTAATCCTTGAAGCGTCCCTCCAGCGGCTTCCACAAGCCATGAACCAGACCCACCAAAACATAGCAGTCTCCGCTGGTCTGGCACAGTACCCGCAGGGCCAAAAGGTCAAAGAGCTCGTCCACACCCTTGTTCCGCTTGCGCATCTTCTGGTAAATCGAATAGAAATGCTTTGCCCGACTGGAAATCTCCACCTCCAAGCCAGAGCGATTGGCAGCCTTGTAAATCTCTTGCTGGGCCTTGGCCAAATACTCAGAGCGCTCCTGCTTTTTGGCCGCCACCACCTGCTTGATTTGTCCGTAGGCATCGGGATTTGAATACTTCAGGCTCAAGTCCTCCAGCTCCGACTTCACCGAAGACATGCCCAGGCGGTTTGCCAGCGGCGCCCAAATCTCCATGACCTCCTGGGCAACCTGCTTTTGCACCAGCCTCGTCTCCCCAGAAAGATTCCTGATTCTGTCCAGCCGGTCCGCCAGCATCACAAGAATCACCCGGATATCCTCCGCCATGGCAAAAAGCATCTTCCGCATGGAATCTGCCTTCTGATGGGTCTTGCTCCGAATCTTTAGGTTGGTGATGCGGGTTGTTCCATCAATCAACTTCAAGATGACCGGGCCGAACCGCTCCCGGATTTCAGCTTCGCTCGCCTTCTCAAAGGAGAGCACATTGTGCAAAAGCCCCGCCACAACACACTGGCAGTCCAAATCCAGCTCCGCCAGAATGCAGGCAACCCGCATGGCATGGATGTGGTCTTGGGATTCAAGCCTGTTGCCAGCAACCTGGCACAAGTAAAACCAGGCAGCCTTGATGGATTGCAACTCCTCACCATCAAACTGATTGAACTGGGCCAGGAACGCCTCAAGAATTTCATTGCAATCCCTGCTGCCGGCATTCCCGACTATAAAATCATAGTTCACCTGTTTTCCATCCCTCCACCACCCGTGGCATTCCGCTCAAATCCGAATGAATCTGTACATCAGCAAAGCCGATTTTTTTCATCATGCTTGCCGTTGTCTCCGCATTGTATTCCCCGGTTTCCAGTAGGAGAAAGCCGCCCTTTTTCACGACTGAAAATGCCTGGGGCAAAAGCCGGGAAATCAGCCCAGTTCCGTCCCGACTGCCATCGCAGTCTCCGTCCAAGGCCAGCAAGGGCTCCGAACGGCCATCCTCCAGCAGCCTTTTTGACACCTCGGCAGGCACGTAGGGCGGATTGGAGATAATCCCATCCAAATCCCTCAGACTGTCGGATTCCAGCAAGTCACACAAGATGAATTCTATGCTACAGCCGTGGTGATGGCAATTTTTTTTTGCCACTTCCAATGCATCAGAAGAAATATCCGTGGCAAAGAAGCGCATCCGCTCCATAGTATGCCGGCTTTCCAGTTCCTTCCACACAGAGATTCCCACGCAGCCACTTCCAGTACACAGGTCAACAAGCCGCAAGTCATTTTTTGCCTGCAATTCTTCCAGAATGATTTCCATTCCCCGCTCGACAAGCGTCTCCGTATCTGGCTTTGGGATGAGAACCGCTGGACTGACAAAAAAATCCCTTCCGTAAAACTCTTTCTTCCCCACGATATAGGCCACCGGAAAGCCGATGCAGCGCAAATCGATTTTGTCCATAAAGAGTCTAACCTTGGTGTCCTCAAGGACAGAATCCGGGTGTGACAAAATCCAGCTACGGGATGTTCCAAGCACATGACAAAGGATGCAATCGCAGTCAAGATGAGCTGTGGGAATCAGTTGGCTTCCAACCTCATTCCTACAGTCCTCTCGTTTTTCAGGAAGAGTTCTTTGATTTTTGGAGTAATCGAGGCTGGCTCTCTGTAGTTTTGCAAGAGCAATCCTTCGCACTTCCGCTACAGTGATGCAGTCCTCCTATCCAGCGGATGCAGTCGCTCCCTTCAAAGCCGCTTCCTTGGCAGAAATGTTCAATGCCTCCACCATTTCTTCTATATTTCCCTGCATAAACTGGTCAAGCTTGTACAAGGTCAGGTTAATGCGGTGGTCAGTTATGCGATTTTGAGGGAAATTGTAGGTTCTGATTCTTTCCGACCGATCGCCTGAGCCCACCATATTCTTGCGTGCCGCAGAACGCTCTGCCCGCTTTTTGGACTCTTCCAAATCAAAAAGACGTGCCCGCAAAACACGCATCGCCTTTTCCTTGTTCCGCAACTGGCTCTTCTCATCCTGCTGAATGACCACCAGTCCAGTTGGAAGGTGAGTCAATCTGACGGCGGAATCCGTGGTATTGACACACTGCCCCCCACAGCCACCAGCCCTCATCACGTCGATTCGCAAATCTTCCTGGCGAATCTCGATTTCAGTTTCCTCAGCCTCTGGCAAGACTGCCACCGTCACCGCACTCGTATGGATTCTTCCTTGCGCCTCGGTCTCCGGCACACGCTGCACCCGATGGACACCGGCCTCCCAACGCAAACTTCCATACACAAATTTCCCGCTGATTGAAAGAGAGATTTCCTTGTATCCGCCGACCTCGGTCTCGCTGGCATCCATAATTTCATATTTCCAGCCCTTTGACTCGGCATAGCGAGTGTACATACGGAACAAGTCAGCAGCAAAAAGTGATGCCTCGTCGCCTCCTGTTCCTCCACGAATTTCCATGATGATATTCTTTTCCTCCAACGGATCAGGTGGAATCAGCATCATCTTCAACTTTGACTCCATCTCAGGCTGGCGAGCCTCCAGCTCTTTCAACTCCTCACGAGCCATTTCCTTCATATCAAGATCATCTTCCTCTGCAATCAATTCCTGACTGCCCTTTATATCCTGCAACAATTTTTTATACTCATCGTATGCAGACATCAAATCAGAAAGATATGAATGCTCACGCATAACTTCCTTATATTTTTTGGGATCCTTCACAAGGTTTGGCTCCTGAACCATTTCTTCCACAGTGACAAAGCGCTGGGACAGCTCTTCTAATCTCTTTAACATAGTCCACCTAGCATATCAGAATAAAGGAGAAAGCACAACATGGAATTCTCTTTGTAAACTCAAGTTTATGGGAGGGCGAAGAAATGGAATACTG
>CALEFI010000001.1 GCA_937876905.1 uncultured Treponema sp. | reverse complement strand
AGGCATTTCCAATGAAGAAAGTATATCCCATCACTTGCACAATGTAAATATTGATAAAAGTAAAAATAATGCAACCTAGAAAGGAGTGAGGATGGAGTACTCGTTCCTGTCTTCTCCCTATGCATCTCCGTTCCCTATTTCCAAAAGCAACTCTTTCCTATATAATGCACCATTATGAGCAATTGCAACCAGAGTACAGATAACCAGAGCAATCCCAGCCAGCAGACAAAGCTGAGCCACTGGGCTGACCAAACCGCAGAGAAAATCATCCGGGAGCGTGGCGACCTGGATGTCTATACCTGTGCCTCCGGCATCACCCCTTCCGGCACCGTCCACATCGGCAACTTCCGTGAAATCATTTCCGTGGATCTGGTGGTACGGGCCCTCCGTGATCGAGGCAAGAAGGTGCGCTTCATCTATTCCTGGGACGACTACGACGTGTTCCGCAAGGTTCCCCAGAACATGCCCAAGGCAGACCAGCTGGCGGACTACCTGCGCTTTCCCATCACCATGGTGCCCGATCCCTTTGACCGGGACGACTCCTACGCCCGCCATCACGAGGTTGACGTGGAGTCTGCCCTGCCTGCCGTGGGAATCCATCCTGAATACCTGTACCAGGCCCAGCGCTACCGCTCCCACCTGTATGACGAGGGAATGAAAATCGCCCTCCAAAACCGGGACAAAATCAAGGACTGCCTGAACCGCTACCGTGACGACGCCCATAAGATTCCCATCGATGAGGAGTATTGGCCGGCATCCGTATTCTGCGAGAAATGCAACCGTGACACCACCGTCATCGACAGCTACGACGGGGAGTACGGCCTCACCTATCACTGCACCGAGTGCGGCCATTCCGAGACTGCCGACATCCGCACCGCCTCCGGGGTGAAGCTGGGATGGCGGGTGGACTGGCCCATGCGCTGGCAGTTTGAGAAGACCGTCTTTGAGCCTGCGGGAAAGGACCACCACAGTCAGGGAGGCTCCTTTGACACCGCCCGCCTGGTGGCAGATGAAATCTACCACTGGCCAGCTCCCGTCACCTTCCGCTACGACTTTATCGGCATCAAGGGAACCCCCGGCAAGATGTCCTCCTCCAAGGGGCAGGTCATCGCCCTGCCGGACGTGCTGCGGGTCTATCCGCCAGAAATCGTCCGCTACATGTTTGCCGGCACCCGCCCCAACACGGAGTTCTCCATCAGCTTCGACTTGGATGTGCTCAAAACCTACGAGGATTACGACAAGACCGAGCGCATTGCCTGGGGCGTGGAAAAGGCCAAGAACGAGGACGTGTATGCCAAGGAGCGGCGTATCTACGAGCTGTCCCAGGTGGAGGGAATGCCGGAAACCATGCCCTACCAGATACCCCTGCGGCACCTGTGCAACCTGCTGCAGACCAATTCCGGGGACATTGATGCGGTCATCGCCTCCCTGCCGGATGTAAAGCCGGAGCAGCTGGAGCGGCTCAAGACCCGCTGCCGCTGCGCCTGGTACTGGATTACCGAGTGCGCCCCGGAGGACTTCCGCTTTGCCCTGCAGCCGGTGGGCACCACGGTGGAGCTGGAGGCCCAGCAGCTGGCCGCCATCCAAAAGATCCGTCAAGCAGTGCTGCCGGTGATGGACAGCCTGGAGGAAAAGCCCCTGTCGGAGGCCATTTACGCAGTAGCCCACGACTGCGGCCTGGAGACAAAGGCACTGTTCACCGCCGTGTACCAGGTTCTCATCGGGAAGAGTGCCGGGCCCCGCATCGCCAGCTTTATGAAGATTATCGGTCGCCAGCGGCTGGAAGAGATTCTGGGCCAGTACTAGGATTCGGCAAGGCCTCCGGCTGATTCATTCTTTGTGGATGGGTCATGCTGAGGGCTTTGTGATGTATACTTAAACTATGATTGGATTTTTCATAAAAAAGAATTTCTTTGACGGCTGGGATCACCTCCTATCTCTGGTTTTTCCCAACCTCCTGATTTTTGGATTGGTGGTGGGCAGCTATTTTTTGGCTAGTCTCGCCGCCGATGTGGCAGGACTGGCCTTTCTGGTGGTTCTAGCCCTGGGCTGGTGCGGTGTCTCTATCGCCTGCCTTGCCTTTGGCCCCTGTGCCGCCCAAATCGCCAATTTCCGCTCCGTAACCTTCAGGGACTGGCTCAGGAATTTTCGCTCCAGTTGGAAGGTGGGCATTGGTTTTGGCCTCATCACCTTCCTTCTGCCGCTGCTGGGAACCATCACTATCCCCTTCTATCTGCAAATGGAAGGGATGGTGGGACTCTTTCTGGCTGCTCTCGTGTTCTGGTTTCTCCTTGTCTGTGCCCTGTCCCTGCAATGGTTCCTGCCCATCCGCTGTCTTATGGACAATGACTTCAAGAGGTGCCTGAAAAAATCCTTCATCATCTTTTTTGATAATCCGGGCTTTTCCCTGTTCATCTTTATCTACACTATTTTTTTGGCGGTGCTTTCCATCGCCCTGTTCATGACCGTCCCCAGCTTTTGCGGTATCGTGCTGGCCCAGACAAACGCCCTGCGACTGCGGCTGTACAAGTATGACTGGCTGGAGGCACACCCCGAAGCCAGCCCTGCCGAAAAGAGACAGCTTCCCTGGCAGGAGCTGGTGGCGGAAGACCGGGAGAACATCGGCCCCCGCACGCTCAAGGGATTTATCTTTCCTTGGAAGTGAGGGAGAGCCTCCCAGTGCGGATTGTTATAAATTTTTCATGCTTTTTACCCCCATTTTTTATGGACGAGGGCATTGAAATCCGATATTCTAGGGAGGAAAACCACCTGCAATTTTGGAGGAAAAATCATGGGAAGAATTGGGCATACCCCCCCCCTTTTTTTGCAAATTAATATTACAGGCAAGGCAGGTGCGACGGCCCTGCTTTGCCTTGCGGCGCTCGCACTGTTCTCGTGCAGCAACGGCCTTCTGAAGGACCCAAGGCTCTACAATTCCAAG